>DXIQ01000045.1 GCA_019112785.1 Candidatus Blautia stercorigallinarum | reverse complement strand
GAATATAAAAAAGGTGAAGTGGTTGCTACTCTCACCACAGACAAAGATGGAAAGGCCAGCACAGCAGCGGATCTTCTGCCATATGGAGATTATCAGTTAAAAGAAACCGTTCCGCCAACCGGTTATACTTCCGGCGGAACCATCACCCGGGATTTTGAGATCCGGGAAGATGGAAAGATTGTTCAGATGACGGATACAGCTACCGCTATTAAGAATGAAGTGATCCGTGGGGGCGTGACCATTGCCAAATGGAGCCTGGAGACCAATGAGCGCAAGCCTCAGGGCGGTGCAACTTTAGGCGGAGCAAAATTCACGGTGACGAACAGGTCTGCTAAAGCAGTTCTGGTAGACGGCCAGATGTATCAGCCGGGAGAAGTGATCGCCACAGTGGAGACTGGGGAAGACGGCCTGTGGACCTCTGCAAAAGACTGGCTGCCATATGGCACTTATGAAGTTGTGGAAGTACAGGAACCGGATGGCTATCTGCCGGATGGAGCCGAAGCTAAGACTTTCCAGATCCGGGAGGATGGAAAGATCGTTTCCCTGGATAACAATGAGGGAGCTATTAAAAACCAGGTAAAACGTGGGGATCTGAACTTTGTGAAAGTGGCAGACAGCACCCTGGAACGCCTGGCAAATGTGCCATTTAAGATCACCAGCAAGACTACGGGAGAATCCCATGTAGTAGTTTCTGACGTAAACGGCCAGGTAGATACCTCCAGCGCATGGAACCCACACAGCCAGAACACGAACCGGGGAGAGACTTCCCAAGACGGCGTATGGTTCTCCGGAACTACAGAAAAAGAAGTTCCGGTAAATGATGAGAAAGGAGCCCTGCCTTATGACACCTATCTGATCGAAGAGCAGAGGTGCGAGGCAAACAAAGGCTATAAGCTGCTTTCCATTGAAATTACTGTATACAGAGATAACTATACGATTCCATTAGGAACTCTGACTGATGACAGCGACCTGGTAGAGATTACAACGACTGCGACAGACAGTGATACCGAAGACCATTATGCAGCAGCTGGAGAAAATACGACCATCATGGATACCGTGGAATACACCAATCTGACAAAAGGCGAGGAATACACATTAAAAGGTACTTTGATGAACAAAGCAACCGGCGAACCGGTGACAGATGAGGAAGGAAATCCGGTAACTGCAGAGAAGACCTTTACTGCAAAGAAAGTAAATGGGACTGCAGAGATGGAGTTTACCTTTGACAGTACAAAACTTGCCGGAGCAGATGTGGTTGTATTTGAGGAGCTGTACTTAAATGGCAGTCTGATCGCAGAGCATACAGACATCACAGATGAAGACCAGACGATCCATTTTCCGGAGATCGGAACAAAGGCCATGGACCAGGAGACAAACACCAATGTATCCAAAGCGGATCAGGAGATCACACTGGTAGATACGGTTTCCTACAGTAACCTTCAGCCCGACAAGAAATATAAACTGACTGGAACCCTGATGGATAAAGCAACCGGAGAACCTGTAAAAGACGCTGAAGGAAAAGAGATCACCGCAGAAACCAGCTTTAGGCCGGAAAGCTCTGACGGCACAGTAAATGTAACCTTTACCTTTGACGGCAGCAACCTGGCCGGAAAGACAATCGTAGTCTTTGAAAGCTTGGAAAGAAACGACACCGTGTATGCCGTACACACAGACATCCATGACCAGGCCCAGACGATCTACTTCCCAGAGATCGGCACTACAGCAAAGGACGCAGTATCCGGGACACAGTTTTCTTCAGCAGGAAAGGTTACCCTGGTAGATACTGTTTCCTACAGCAATCTGACTCCGGGAACAGAGTACATATTGAAAGGAGTCCTGATGGATCAGGAAACTGGAGAATCTGTAAAGGTTGGCGGCCAGGAAGTAACAGCTGAGACAACCTTTAAACCAGAAGAAGCTTCTGGAACTGTAGATGTGACATTTGAATTTGACGCTTCTTCCCTGTCAGGACATGCCCTGGTGGTATTTGAGGAGCTGTTCCAGACAGAAGCCAGCATTGCAGAGCATAAAGATATCACAGATGAAGGGCAGACTATCTATATCCCAAAGATCGGTACTACAGCGCTGGATAAGGAAACCGGAAACCATAACAGCAATCCGGATAAGAAAGTGACCATTGTAGACACCGTTACCTATAAGGGGCTGATCCCAGGTAAGGAATACACGGTAAAGGGAACCCTGATGGACAAGTCTACCGGTAAGGAATTGCTTGTAGATGGAAAACCGGTAACAGCAGAGAAAACCTTTACTGCAGAAAAAGCAGAAGGTTCTGTGGAGCTTACCTTTACCTTTGATGGAAGCGCCCTGGCTGGCAAGACGGTAGTAGCTTTTGAGCATGTGTACTATAAGGATAAGGAAGTGGGAAGCCATACGGACATTGAAGATGAAGATCAGAGTATCCACTTCCCGACTATTGGAACTACTGCCAAAGACAGTAGCACGAAAGAACATATCGCCAATGCAGGTAAGGTAACGATCATTGACACCGTATCTTATAAAAACTTGATTCCAGGCCAGAAATACACACTAAAAGGCGTATTAATGGATAAGGCGACAGGCAAAGAGCTTCTGATCGGTGAAAAGAAAATAACTGCTAAGAAAGAGTTTACCCCAAAAACAGCAGATGGATCCGTTGACCTGGAGTATACCTTTGACGCTTCTGCCCTGGCCGGAAAGCAGGTAGTTGTCTATGAAGAGCTGTATACCGGCGATAACCTGATCGGGGAACATAAGAACATCAATGATGAAGGGCAGACAGTGACCTTCCCGCAGCTCCATACAAATGCTTCCGATGGTGTTACCGGAAATCATACCGGAACTGTCAGCGAGAAAGCAACTGTGGTTGATACTGTCACTTATACAGGTCTGCTTCCGGGAAAAGAGTACACCGTAAAAGGCACTCTCATGAATAAAGAAACCGGAGAGCCTGTACAAGACGAAGAGGGAAAAGAAATCACTGCAGAGAAGACCTTTACCGCTGAAAAAGCAGATGGCAGCATAGAGTTGGTTTACGAACTGGATTCCAGCCTGCTTGCAGGCCAGACAGTCGTAGTCTTTGAAGACCTTCTGTATAACGGCGTGGAAGTCGGATCCCATGCAGACATCCATGATGAGGACCAGAGTGTCCATTATCCGGATCTGGGAACCCAGGCGAGCAATGAGGCAACCGGAAACCAGGAAGCTGCAGCAAATAAGTCTGTAACGATCCTGGACACGGTATCCTACAAAAATCTGATCCCAGGCCAGGAATATACCGTAAAAGGAATCCTGATGGATAAATCCACAGGGAAAGAACTCCTGATAGGCGATAAGACAGTAACTGCAGAGAAAACCTTTACTCCAGAGAAAGCGGACGGATCTGTAGAGCTTGCCTTTACTTTTGATGGAAGCACGCTGACTGGAAAAACAGTGGTTGTCTTTGAAAGACTGTATGTAGGAGAAAATGAAGTAGCTGCTCATGCGGATATTACAGATAAGGGCCAGACGGTAGACTTTCCTGTTCCGGAGATTGGAACCAAGGCAAAGGATAAAGATACTGGAAGCCAGCAGGGAATCGCAAAAAAACAGACTACGATCATAGACACAGTAAGCTATAAAGGATTGGTTCCTGGAACTGAGTATACCGTAAAAGGCACTCTGATGGATAAATCTACAGGAAAAGAGCTCATGGTAAACGAAAAACCAGTAACCGCAGAGAAAACCTTTACTCCAGAAAAAGCGGATGGATCTGTAGAGCTTGCCTTTACTTTTGACGGAAGCAACCTGGCAGGAAAAACGGTGGTAGTTTTTGAAAGCCTGTTTGTAGAGGACACAGAAGTAGCTGTTCATGCAGATATTCAGGATAAAGGACAGTCTGTAGAGTATCCAGAACACAAGATCCAGACCCAGGCCAAGGATAAGGAATCCGGAACCCAGGAAGCCCAGGCCAAGGCAAATACAACGATTTTGGATACTGTTTCTTATGAGGGACTGATCCCAGGTCAAAGCTATACCCTGAAGGGAGTCCTGATGGATAAAGCTACCGGGGAACCGCTACTTATTAATAACAAGCAGATCACAGCAGAGAAAATCTTCATTCCGGAGAAATCTTCCGGAACTGCAGAGATGGAATTTACTTTTGACGCTACGTTTGCAGCCGGAAAAGAGATCGTTGTCTTTGAACATCTGTATGTACAGGGAACAGAAGTTGCTGCACATACAGACATCAATGATAAAAACCAGACAGTGACCGTGAAAGTAAACACACCCGCAGTACCGAAGAAGAACGACACTACCATAACACCACAGGTAAAGACTGGAGATACAACACCAGTTGCCGGAATCGTCGTGGCACTCCTTCTTTCAGGAGCAGTGATCGCCGTTGTGATTGTAAAGAGGAGAAAAGGCCAGAAAAGCAAATAATAGCTGAGTATGCCAAACTACAAATCTGAAAGGGCGGGCGGAATGATCCGCCTGCCTGAAAAAGAAAGGGTGGAATCATGAAGAAAATCAGAAAAATTGAAAAAAGAAATCAGTATAGAAAAAAAATAATGTGTATGGCAGTTATGCTCCTGATCTGCATGACCTGTTACACGATACCGGTCTTTGCCAGTTCAGCAATCATCACTTCAAAATTTAATACATTGAAAGATATTGTTGCAGGTGTAGTAACCGCAATCGGAGCGATTGTAGTCCTCTGGGGTATTTTTGAGTTTGGTAATGCCATGCAGACCCAGGAAGGCGGCGCCCAGTCCCAGGCTTTAAAGAGGATCGGCGGTGGATTGGTCATGGTGATCGCTTCCCAGCTTTTGGCTCTGCTTGTATAAATGCATTACAGAATAAAAAGTAAGGAGGCGAGACCGATATGTTAGATTGGCTGTTTGACCTGTTAAGCGGTAAGACCCTTGTAAAGTTCGGATTTGACTGCTGGAACAGCCTGTCAGGGGTGGCTATGACGCTTCTGGGATCCACTCCGGCACAAGTGGCGGACGGGACGCTTTGGAATGTAAGTATGAACCTGGTTACGGTCATGAAGATTGTGGGAGCTTCCCTGTTTAATCTTCTCTTTTTTGTTAATTTCTGTAAAAATTCTGCAAATTTAAGGGATAACCAGACGTTAGAAACCATAGTTACCATGTTTATCCGAGTGATCCTGGGAAATGTGCTGCTTCTGAATTTTAATACGATCATAAACGGCTTGGCAGAGATTATGCAGGCGGTATTTTTTATTGTGGCTCCGGACGGAACAGGCTCCATTGCCCTGCAGGGAGACAGTGTAGATGATTGGTTTTGGGATTATGACGCTGACAGTATGATGTTGAGTCTGATCCTGAGCATGGTGTTCCTGCTGGTGGCCCTGGCCGTAGGATTGCTTCTGATCCTGCATGTGTACGGGCTTTTTATAAAAGTATTCTTTTATATCGTAGTAGGGCCGCTGGCAATCGCAACAGTTCCGGGACCGGAAGGGGCTGCAAAGTCGGCAGAGAGTTGGTTTAAGACATTCCTATGCGCCTTAGGGGAATTTGCTGGTACAGCATTGGTCCTTCGGTTCTGTTCTGCAATGATAAACGGCAGTGGATTTATCATCCCAGTCCCGGATAACCTGCTGGTGTATGAGAGCCTGTGGAATATCGGACAGTGTATGCTGGTTATGTTCCTGGCAATCCTGTCTGTGAAAACGGTAGACTCTATGATCCGCAGGTCCTTTGGATTTTAGGAGGTGAGAAGAAGTGAATATACCGATCAATAAGGATTTTGAACACGATTATAAGTCTTCGGTCTGGAAAGGGTTTTCGTTAGTAGAGATGGTACATCTCTGCATAGGCGTATCAGTCGCCGTAGGGCTGTGCCTGATCTTATGGCTTGTTGTTAAGCTTCCGGTTGTACCGTCCATATATATCAGTATCCCGATAGGTTTCCCTATCCTGGCTTCCGGCTTCTGGAAATCGGTAAATGGGCTGAACCTATGGCAATACCGCAAAGCAATCCGTTATAGAAAAGCGACCCGGATCTTATACAGCAAGGCCGGGGAATATAAACCAATCCCGGATTCTTTTTCTGAAATAGATCTGCAGCGGAAAGAAGCGCAGAAAAACAAGATCCGGAAAATGAAAAAGTTACATAAAAAAGCATACAAGAAGATAAAACAGAGAAGATTCCATGAAGTATATGAGCCCCAAGAGATTGTAGAAGAAACTGCAGCTTTGGCAGCTTCGCTTCAAATCCAGGAAAATCATGAACCGAAAGTAACAGAAATTTACCTGAACCCTTTTGAAATTCCGGAGGAAGTCCTGGCAGATCCGAAGATAAGGGATTCTTTCATCAGCCAAAAAATAGATTTTGTAGAAAATTTTATGGTTTCCTGCGGTGCTGCAGATACAGAAATGAATAAAGCTCTGGTCGGACGCTGCGTAAAAAGGCTGTATGACCAGGTTTTCCAGAAGAAGGAACCCAGATCCCCGATTCTTGAAGAGTTTTGCCGGATCCTGCGGGATCAATCAGAACCGGAGGCGAAAGAATTGTATGCAGCACTGGAGCCATATGTAAATGGCCCTTATCAGATCTTTAACAAAAACAGCAGCCCTGATATCAATGACCGGGTGATCGTTGAAGGAAAAAGAAATCTCCCAAATGCGGTAGCGGAAACTTATATGCTCACAGCTATGCATTTGCTGTCTATGCGTATGGGCTATAAAACATCTTCGGAAGAAAAAAATTAAGGAGGGACCTATGAGTTTTTTCAAAGGTAAAGATTTTACATCTTGCAAGAAAATGACAGATCCTGTATATGCTGCGCCTTCCTGTATCCGGGAAATGCTGGATATCGCAAAGGTATATGAGGACGGGATCTTTGAAATAGAGACAGACGGCGGGAAGAACCGCCCCAGACTGTTTGATAAAGTGTATGAATTTTCGGATATCAATTACATAAACAAGGATAACCGGGAGAAAGAACAGGTCTGCCTGTCTTTCTGTAAGTTTCTAAATTCTATGAATGTAGACTTTAAGATACATGTGGTAAATGAACCCCGGAATATGGAAGAAGTAAGAGAGAAGGTCCTGATCCCGGAAAAAGAAGGGCAGGAGGAGGGGGTAAAGGAGCTGTTAGAAGCCAACAACCAGTTGATTGAAAAAGCCCTGGAAAGGGGGGAACCGCAGATCCACAAGAAAAAATACCTGACAGTTACCTGCAGGAGAAAAAGTTATAAGGACGCAAGGGCTTATTTCAATGTCCTGGAAGCAGCAATCTATCCGGTGTTTCAGGCTATGCGGAGTAAACTTGTAGAGCTGGACACGCAGAAAAGAATGGAAGTTTTGTATCACTATTTTCATGATGACGGTATCCCGGATTTTTCCTGGACAGAACTGAAAAAAACCGGACGGGACTGGAAAAATGAGCTGGTTCCCTACAGCCTGAATAACGAGGTACGCAGGCTGGATTTTGGGGAAGAGTGTATGCAGATCCTGTTTGTGCCCCGCCTACCCAGCTCCTTAGATGAGAGCAAGGTATTGTCAGGGCTTTCAGAGGTGTCTTTCTTTTCCAGCGTTACCATAGACTGTGCCTGTATCCCCAGAAGTATCCTGAAAGAAAAGCTGGAGGCCCTGAACCTTAATAATGAGGTTTCTATTAACCAGGAAATGCAGCTTAACGCCAGGAATAAAAACTTTTCTTCCGGCCCTTCTTATCAGAAGTCAAAGAAAAAAGAAGAACTGGAAGACTACATGGATCAGATTGACGATAATGACGAAAACGGATTTTTTATGCAGATGTTAGTTGCTGTCCGTGGCAAAAACCAAAAGGAACTGGCGGAAAACGTGGAGACCATGAAACTGATCGGTGCAGGTATGGGGATCCATTTTGTGATCGACTATAACCAGCAGCTCCAGGCATTGAATACCCTCCTTCCAATCGGCGCAAGAAGGGTAGACCATATGCGGGCCATGCTTACTTCCTCTATGGTGGCTTTCCAGCCTTTCCATGCGAAGGATTATATCCAGCCTGGCGGTACTTTCTTTGGAACCAATAAGCTTACCAAGAATATTATCATGCTGGATCGGAAGAAGATGAAAAACAGCAATGCCTGCTTTTTCGGCCATTCCGGTTCCGGAAAATCCATGATGTTAAAACTGACAGAGATCGGCCAGGCTTATGTGGCTACAGATGATGATATTTTCATGATCGATCCCCAGAATGAAATGGAAATGGTGACACAAAGATTTGGAGGGCAGTTCTTTGACCTGACTGCCAGCTCTGGAATCTATTTAAATCCTTTTGAAGTCCCAGAAGAAGTTATGTATGCTGTGGATCCGAAAGTCCAGGCCCAGTTTATCGGAAAAAAGGCAGACTTTGTAGAAGCCTTTGTCTATTCCTGCCTGAAAGGAACGATCCCCACGGGAGTACATAAGACATTGATCGTCCGCTGTATAAAAAAACTGTATGACCAGGTATTCCAGATGAAGAAACCGAAATCCCCGGTCCTTGGTGATTTCCGACAGATACTGATGGAGCAGCCGGAACCTGAAGCAAGGGATCTGTATGCTGCACTGGAAGCCTATACAGATGGCACTTTTGATATGTTTGCCAGAGACTCTAACCTGAATATCAATAACCGTATGGTTGTTTTTGGCATGAAGAACGTCCCGAATACCATGTGGGAGACCTGTATGATAACGGTTATGCACCTTCTGTCTATGCGGATGGACTATAATACATCTCTGCAGAAAGCTACCCACTTTATCTGTGACGAAGCCCAGTATGTCTGCAGAAACAGCAGCTCTGCGGACCAGATGTTGAAAGCTTTTATTACATATAGGAAATATGGTGGCATATGCACCGCATGTTTCCAGAATATATCTGCCATCTTAGCAAATCCGGATGTAAAGGATATGGTGTCCAACTGTGACCTGAAAGTGCTGCTGGATCAGGGCGGGTCAGACAGGAACGCCCTTAGCAGTATTTTGGAGCTGTCCAGTACAGAGTTTCAGGAGTTAGCAAACCCAGAACCGGGCCAGTGTTTGATCGTATATAACAATCAGATCCTGCAGTGCAATGCATATATTGATCCGGAAAATCCATTGTACGCTCTGTATAGCACGAACTTCCATGAACGGGCCGAAGAGGCGAAGAAAAAGGAGGCGCTGAATGAAGATCTTACAGAAGAAAGGGCTACAGCTCCGTAAACAGGGGCAGGAGATCGGAAAAGTATCCTTCTTACAGACCAAGAATAGGCGGATTGTAAAGGAGCGGGGACCAAGAGCGGCTTTGCAGCTACCGGACGCAAGACTGGCAAGAGCCTGGGAGACTCTGCCGGAAATGAAGAAAGCGAAAATACTGTCACAGGCAGGAGGAAAAAGCGTACAGGCTGCATTTTTAGCATACCAGAGGGAACCGGAAAGCAGGCAGGCTTCCTACTTTGTCGAACAGTATATGGGGATCGCCCAGGAAATCCGGGAAGAAGCACTTCCTTATGAGAATGAACCCTTTCCATTCCTGGAGGAGTACCAGTCAGAGGCATTTAACGACATTGCTCTGCAAAGAATGGCACTGGACCGGCAGGAATTACTCTATACATCCAGTTCCTGTGGAAATACAGTAAATGCATTCCAGAACGCAGAGGGATATCATGAGGCGGCAAATGTAAATGTAGCTCAAACGTTGCCATATCCGCAGGATAACGTCTTTTACCATACAGACATGTTCCATCAGACTGGGAGTACAGCTACCTTACCCCGGAATATTTTGAACAGTAAGAGAAATATCCGGACCGCTGCTATGGGGACGGCTATAGGGATAACGGCAGGTGCTTTGGCTCTTGATCCCGTTGGTGAGGAAAATGCAGTACAAAGGCCCCAGGCACTGGAAGATATGCGGAAAACGGCAAATGATTATGAAGACCAGGATCCTGCAGAGGAAAACGTGCCAGCCATACCTGATAAAGAACCTGCCGGAGAGGAGAATACGGGAAACACGGGAGCTGTGAAAAATACAACGCAAAAAGCCGGGACAAGAAAGATCCAGCGAAGGGTGATGCGCAAGCTATCAAGAAAAATGATGGTTTCAGCGGCAACGGCTTTTTCTGGGGCTGGGAAAGAGGAGGATATGCAGGCCGTACAGTCAACTCATACACTTTCCGAAAAGGCTATGGTATCTGTACAAAAATTATTCAGGGCAGCTTTAAAGAGTATTGGAAGAAGCCTTGCGGCTCTGATCGCTGCTTTCCCTCCAATCGGTCTGCTCTTGATCCTCTGTTTTTTCCTGATCGTAATCATCACAGCTATTGGTGGATCACAGCAGTTATTATCTGCCCGTGCAGTAAATCTAAGCCAGGAGGTGGAAGCTTACCGCTCTACGGTACAGGAAATCGCAGGGGAATATAATATGTCAGATTATGTAGAGCTACTTCTGGCCGTCATGATGACAGAATCCGGCGGCAGGGGAAATGATCCTATGCAGGCTTCTGAAAGCGGATACAATACACTGTACCCCAGAAGGCCAAATGGGATTACAGATCCAAACTATAGTATTGA
Source organism: Candidatus Blautia stercorigallinarum (assembly GCA_019112785.1). GTDB lineage: Bacteria > Bacillota > Clostridia > Lachnospirales > Lachnospiraceae > Blautia > Blautia stercorigallinarum. Next base: position 28,714 of record DXIQ01000045.1, on the reverse strand, counting down.
GTGCGGTATCCAGGCATTGCGGGACGCACTGACAAGAGCGGATGTCTCCAGCCCTACAGATATGGTCAATATTCGGATCGCTTTGCAGGGTTACAATTTCGGATCCGGATTTGTTACATGGTTCCGAAATAGAGGTTACACAGAATGGAGCTTTGAGATCGCCTGTGAGTTTGCAGAAAGCACCGGTTGGGGCAGACGCACTGATCCGAACCATCCAGCCGGTCCCTGGGCTTATGGAGATCAGTATTATCCGGAACATGTGCTTCGGTATTATACCGTCAGTGCAGGGAGCGCTGAACTCCCGGAAAATGGCTTGCCTATTCCTATTTATTATCAATGGGAGTATCAAGACCCTTACGGAAGCAGCACGATCGCACAGGCAGGCTGCGGGCCATCCTGCTTCGCTATGGTGGTCAGTTATCTTACCGGGCAGACAATCACTCCGGCAGATGTTGTAGCCTGGTGCGGAAATACCTACTATGTTCCAGGGGCCGGGACAAGTTGGAGCTTCTTTGCTGGGGCTGCAGAACACTATGGGATTGGAGCAGTTACTACAACGACCAGCGCAGAAGAAGTTATGGCTGCCCTTAGTGAAGGACATCCTGTGATCTCTTCCCAGTCTCCCGGACTTTTTACAGGGGGAGGACATTTTATCGTACTGCGTGGTATCACAGCAGACGGGAAAATTTTGGTAAACGATCCAAACGACAATGACAGGAAGCAATACCTGAACAGACAGTTTGACATGTATTCAGAGATTGACTGTACCAGCAGAAATTACTGGATCTTTGAGGCAAAACAGTAAGGGGGAATGACAAATGAGATTACCAGTGGAGAAAAAAGATAGGAAGAAATTGTTCCTGACGATAGCAGGAGGGATTGTATTACTTGCACTGATTATCGGCTTGGCTGTCCTGGGAAGCTATCGGGCCGGAAAACAGCAGGAAGCGGTCAGACAGAAACAGCAGGAAGAAACACAAAAAGAAGAACAGGAACAGATAGAAGCGGAGGATCCATACAAGGGTGACTGGCCCCCGGTCTATAAAGAGGAAGAGGAGGAGACGATCCCCCGAATAAAGACTACAGAGGAAGGCCAGACCTATACGCCCTATGCCAGTTCCTCAAAATGGAAACAGCTTACAGACGAACAGAAGGAAGAATTGATAAAAAATACAGTCCCGGTCCTGGAAGACTGGAACAAGACCATTGAACGGATCTGTACCAGCCGGACCAATGCAAAGGTTGAGGCATACTCTTACACACTGGCTACTTTTTTACATACTTTCTGCGAAGAGAACGGGATCCAGGCAACGGAAGGATATTTTTGGGCTTATGCAGGCTGGGTTTCTAATGATGAGGAAGACGTATACATTGTACTGAATGATGACGCAGAGACAGTATTGTTAGCCAGGGCGATTGACCAGGGCCGTACCTGGAAGTTTGAGATTATGGATGAAACTAAGGAAGAACTTCTTAAAAAAGCTCAGCAGAATGAGAATGCAGTGGAGCCGGACTACGAGGGATAGCTTATGGTAAAGGAAAAAGTAGAGGAGGATTATAAGAAAATCAAAGAAGATTATAAGGCCAGGGAGATAGAACAGCTATGTGCGCATGGCACAGAAGCGGCCAGGAAGTTCCAGATATACCAATGCTGCCTGGACTGGGCGGATAAGTTGGAGAAGATTCCTCTTCTGTCCAAAGATATCCTGGAAAACCACAATCTGATAGAGACTGTGTATGCTGCAGAGGACCCAAAGGGTGACGCAAAATGGCAGTTCTTCCTCTGGCTGGAGAGCCAGATGGAAGAGAAGAGGAAAGCATATTACCGCCAATGCGTACATTCTGGCAAGGGGTATTAGGGGCTTTCCCCTAACAAGTGCATTTTGTGTCACAAAATGCGTAACTTGCCAAACACCTACGGTGTTTGAGGCAGAATTTTCTCTTATTCTTGCATATAGTTTATGTACAAAATATATGTAACCTTTACATAATTACATATATTTTATGTACTGGTTGTACATAAAGTATGCATAAAGAAGAGGAAGAACAACGCTCAGTACATAAAGTATATGCAAAATTTATATGCAATCTTTACATAAAAGGCGGAAAATCAGGAATTTCATATGCAAAGTTTATGTAAGATTTGTATGCAAAATATACATACTGGGGGAGAAAAAATCCTTTGACATTGCATATAGTTTATGCAATGGGATATGTAAACATTACATAAACAACGGAAAATCAGAGATCTAATATGCAAAGCTTATGTAATAACCGTACATAAATTTTGCATACAGGCAGAAAAATATCCCTACTGTACATAAACTTTACGCAAAAATGGTATGTAAACTGTACATAAAAAGCCTTAATAAGAGAATGTGTATGCAAGCTGTACATAAAAAGGTAAGAGGTGATGACATGGAAACAAACCGTATATATACGGTTAAAGCAAGGCTTACTCCGGAAGAATATAAAATATTTTGTGAACATGTCCAAGGATCCAACAGACCAAAAAATAAATCGAATTATATCCGGGAGTGTATCTTTTCTGAAGATATCCAAAGATCTACAGCTGTAGCCAGGGAACTGAAAAACCTGAATTTCCAGATCCGGAAGATCGGTGTACTGATAAATCAGATAGCCGCCAGTGCCAACCGTGGAGTCTGGTATCCAGGAGATACGGAACTTGTCCTGAGTAAGCTACAGGAAGTTAAAGATCTCGTAGAAAGATTTAAGGAAGATCTGAAGGAGCTATAAATGGCGCTTACAAAGTTAATGCATATGAAACAATGCGGAAAAGGAAACCCTGCCCGTCACTTAAAAAATGGGATCGCTTATATCATGCAGGATAAAAAGACAGATCACGGCCGCTGGATCGGCGGCAACGCCGGTAGTACTTGGCAGGAGGTTTACCAAACCATGCTGGAGACTAAGCAGGAATTTGGAAAACAGAACGGACGGCAGGGATACCATTTCGTGATCTCCTTTAAAGAAGAGGCTGCTCCGGAAGAGGTCTATAAAGTGTTAGAAAATTTCTGCCGGGAATATCTGGGGGAAAACTATGATTATGTGTTTTCTGTCCATACGGACAGTACCCATGTCCACGGCCACATTATTTTTAATTCTGTATCCCGGATAGACGGACTAAAATACCATTACAAAAATGGTGACTGGGAAAAATCTATACAACCGTTGACGGATAAGATCTGCAATAAATATGGATTTGAAAAATTTGAATACGAAGGAGGAGAGAGCAGAGATTACGGGGAATGGAAACGGGAACAGGAAGGGAAGCGGACCTGGCGGGAACAGATCCGGAGAGATATTGATTCCCTGATCCCGGAAGTGAAAAATACAGATGAACTCTGCAGACGGCTGATCGGCATGGGGTATCATGTCCGGCAGGGAAATTCCAGGGAGAAGGGAGCGTATCTTACCTTGCGTCCGGAGGGAGGCCGCAAAGCTATCCGGACAAAATCCCTTGGAAAAGGCTACATGTTAAAAGACCTGGAGCTACGGATTAAAAGCAGACAGGCCAAAGTGGAAGGAGACGCAAGTTTTCAGATCCCCAGGATTAAGAGTACTTATATTCCCAGGAACAGCAGTATTGAGCGCAGAACGTTCTATCCATCTGCATATCAATACTATTACGTCCGGAAGTTCTGCGAAAATACAGTATTGTATCAGTATCAGAATACGAGAAATTATAAGGATATCCGGGAAACGGAAAATCTGGCGGAAGCCTGCCGGTATCTGTTGAGAAACCAGATCCGGTCAGAGGCAGATTTAAACCGCCGAAAAGAAACCCTGCATGGAAGAATTTTGGGCCTGGAGGCACAGAAAGGAACACTATACCAGGATTTCATGACCGGGGATGAACACAAGATCTTACAGAAATATGAGAACCTGGAAAGTAAAAGATCCCAGGCAGAAAAAGATTACCAGGAAGACCTTTGGGAGAACCTTGATGATGAGATGAGCAAGATAGAGAGACAATATCCGGTGCTGCAGTGGAAGGAGCAGGAACAACAGCGTAGAAAGAATCTGCAGGCAATTAATAAAGAGCGGTGGGCGCTGATCCGGGAGGAAAAGCTGCTGGATAGAATCCAGAACAGGGAGGCTGAGGCGAAGGAGGTGAAGATATGCAGACCTACGATAGTGAGGAGATAAAAGCTTATGTGGCGCATTGTAAGGAGAAGGGAATCCAAGATTCCAGCCGTCTGTTCTGGCTACAGAGTGCCATGCGGGCAGGTGTAGACAAAAATGTGCTGGAAATACTGGAAGATCCCAGATTGACAACTTTCGACGCTTTCCGGATACTGGCATGCGCAATAATTGAAATTCCGGAAAGCTTGTTAAAAGAAATTGCAAAAGCACCGGACACGATTACAGACCATCTGCAAAAATACTATGAGGGAAAATATGAACCCGACAGGAAAAAAATATATCAGGAGATTTTTGATAATTTTCAAGTTCAGTGGCAGCAAAATTTTAACCAGCTTTTAAAACAGACAGAGCTTCTTTCTGACACCCAGGAATTTCTAAAAAGCCAGATCCTGGAGAGAGAAAAAAGGGTTGCTGATCTCGAGAGAACAATAGATGAGTTAAGGGAAAGCGTCAGGCAGGAGAGACGCCGGGCAGAAAATCTGGAACAGGAAAAAGAAGAGTGGAAGAAATACCAGGAGAAGACAGATGTAAATGGAGAAGGTGAAAACGCTGCTAAGACTGGAGACCTTCCGGCGCAACAGCTAGAAAAACAGTGGGGAGTTATAAATTTCCTGCAGCGAAGTATTCAAAAAAGACCGGGGGAACGTCTGCTGGCATTGATTAAACCTTTGGAAGATGACCAGATCGAGGAGGTGATAGATGGGCTGGAAAAAGGACTGGAATACCGGGAAGTAAAAAGGTATGCGGATCCGGATTATTCCGCAAACAAAATGAAAGAAATGAAAATTATTTTACTAAAACAGAGAAAGGGGAAAAAGACATGAACTTAGATATAAAAGATTATGAAGCGGTGAGAAAGCAACTGTTTATAAAAGTATCATCTGTGGGGAAAATTCTATATGCACAGCAGGATATACCCTATGAAAGAAGAGAAAACCTGGCTATAACGGCACATGTTTTGCTGCAGCAAAAAGAGGAACATCCTGTTTCAGCAGATGTGACTAATCCTATGCTGGAAGCTTTCGGTATAACAAAAGATCAGTTGTTCCGTGACGCTGCGGCAAACTCATCCAGAATTTTCCCAGCACAGATTACGGACATGAATAAGCTAATGGCCGAACTATGCATGGATATGATGCCGGAAGAGGAAAAGGCTGAAATGACAGCGGAGGAGCTGCAACAAATATTAGATGATCTGGAAACAACAGCAGACACGAGATACCCCATGCTTGTGATTACAAATGAGCGAAAATCAGAAGGGGCGGCAGCAATCTTTTATCCCGGCGTCATGGATCAGGTCGGAAGACAAATGAAAGGCAATTATTACATCTTGCCCTCATCCATCCATGAAACAATCGTTGTACCAGATGATGGGAATACAAAGCGCCAGGATCTGGAAGCTATGGTAAAGGCAGTAAATCAGAATCAAGTTGCGCCGGAAGAACGTCTGGCAAACAGCGTATATCATTATGATACGAAAAATAAGGTGTTTGAGCTGGCAGAATCTTTTGAAAAACGTTTGAAGAACCAGCAACTGTCTAAGGGCGACCATAAGAAACCAGAAAACCAGGAGAATAAGAAACATAAAGGTCTGTCTTTTTAATATTTGAAAATAGGAGGAAACAGAATGAACCAGAAAAATAAAGCAGATACCATACATAGATTAAACCATTACAGAGTGCTGATAAATAAGACAAGAGAAAAATCAACAGAGAAAATACCGGATAATAGGGATAAAGAAAAGAGGTGAAAAATTATGGAATATACAGACGGAATGGAGAAGATCCGGGGATATCTTACAAAAGAACAAATAAATGCATATGAGGGTCTCGCAGAAAGTATGGACCGGCTGTCACTTAATTTGACTGACCGGATAAATGTGCTCCGGGAATTTCTGGAGAAGGAAGGACTCCTTGATGTTTATATGGATCAGCTTTCGGAAGATCAGAAAAAACAGTTCCTTGCTGCAGCTCCTAAACCTCCGGGACAGGAAAAGGAACCAAAGAAAGATGAGAGAAACAACGAAAAGAAAGAGATGATTGAAAAAGAGACTTACCGACATAAGGTATTGAAATTGTAAAGAAGTAAAAGCAACAAGCCAAAGCAAAGCTGATGACTTGTTGCTTGCCTGAATATTATTTCACAAGGAATGGGGAATTTACAATGAATGAAAATGCAGAAATGGGTTATGTGCTGACCGGAGCTATAGAGGGAACTGCTATGCTGGTTAAAGGAAGCGCCTACGTAGTACAGGAAATTCTTAGACTATTGCAGTGGGCCATGAAAAAAGTTCAGAACCGGGAGTTGACTCCAGGGGAATATGAAAATCTAGCAAAGTTTATCCAAAAAACAGGAGGAAACTTGGACTATCTGAATATACCTGCAGAAGATGAGATCCATATGCGGAGAGTACAAGAAGACCTGGAAAAACTCAAGATCCCTTACCATATCCTTCCGGATCTAAATGCCGGGGATGGGATGGTTCAGATCGTATATCCCTCAAAATATAAAAGTATCGTCCGCCCGTGGTTTGAAAAATACTGTCAAAAGCGTCTGGAAAAGGGAGACTTTGCGAATGATAAGATTCTGAAGGAACTGGCCGGGGGAGAAGCCCATACTGGGATTATGACGATTCCTACAGAAGAAAATGGCCTGCTAAAAGAAATGAAAGAGGATCTGCAGAAATTAAACGTTTCCTATTATTTGTTGCCGGATACCAATATAGGGGATGGGACAAGAGAAATTCTCTATGCAAAAAAAGATGAAGAGAAGATTCGAAGTTGGCAGGAAAGCTTCTGCCAAAAACATATCCGGCAAGGCGGAGAAAAAACGGCCCAGGAACTCCAGACTATGGCTGGTAATAAAAGCCAGATAGGGTATATGAATGTACCGGCTCAAAACAGCGGTGAAATATTAAGCCAGATGAAAGAAGAATTTCAGCGACTGGGAATTAACTACCATATTATAGATGATATGCGGACAGGAGACGGATTGCTCCAAGTTATGTATCTGAAAAAAGATGAAGTGGCTGTTAGGAATTGGTACAGTAATTATGCTACAGATCAATTACTGCGTGGTGGCAGACAGGAGTATAAAGACCTCATGAACCTGACCAACGGGAAAACCCAGCTTGTCAATATCCCGATCAGCCAGGATAAAGTGGAAGAAATGCTGGAGGACTTTAATAACTTACATATTAATTATTGTGTAATGCCAAATTTGAAGATCAACGACAAGGGAACTATGATCTTATATGCGGCGGCAGACGCAGACCGGGTAAAAGGCTGGTACGGGATGTATCAGGATCAGATCATGCAGGACAGCGGAAAACCAGCGCCGCCAATGCAGGAAATGAGCATGGGAGAATATATGCAGTCTTCAGAAATGCGGGCAGAAGACTATATAAAGAGCGCCCCAGAGGTAAAGACAGGACGGTCTGGTATCTCAAAAAAAAACGAAAATCGGACTGATCTGAATGTGGATCCAAATTACCGGAAACTTGACGCAGACCCGGCATATCAAAAAGTGACCATAAATGAGAGCATGGTAGTAGAAAAAGGAGAAGAAACTTTCCTGGCAAAAATACCGGGATTAAAAGATTCTTATTTTCTGTGCCCTTCTGGGAATGTTTTTGAAACAGATCTCCAGGGCGGAAATAGTGGGAAAACATTTGTTGCTTATATCTCTAAAAATCACAGACAGTTGATCTGTGACGGAAAAGGGAAGATGAAACCAAGTATGGACAGTAAAGAGTTGCTTTCCCATTTTGATCCGGTGAAACGTGGATTTAGCACTGTTAAGAATCTGACAAAAAACGAACCGGAAAAATTAAAACTTATCAAGGGGTGAGGATATGAAGAAAAAGCAAGTATATATTTTTTCCGGCATAGGTATGCTGCTAGTCTTTGTGATCGCCTATTATCTCTCTGCCTTACTGGAGAATGGCATGGATCTGGAGTTTATGGAAAGGCGTTTGGAAGAGATACAGTCACACCCTATTGCAAACTATTGGAATCGGACAACACCCCTGTTTTTACTGCTGGGATTTGCCATTGGTATCTTTTTACTGGCATATATGCTTCAGCAGAGCGGCAACTTCCGGTTCGGACAGGAATACGGGACTGCAAAATGGGGTAATATTAAGACTTTGAACCGGAAGCTTGCAGAGCCTAACGAGCAGGATAACCACATTCTGTCGGAACATTTACGGGTTAGTTATTATCCCCAAAAATCAGATATGAATAATAACCAGGTGATTATTGGAGGCTCCGGCCGAGGTAAAGGCTTCCGTGTGATCTATCCGAATGTGACAAACTGTCATGGAGCCTATGTAATTACAGACGCAAAAGGCGATACCCTGCGGTCCATTGGCAATTACATGGAACAGAAAGGGTATCATGTCCGTGTCCTGAATCTGATCGACTTTACTCGGAGCTTGCACTACAATCCGTTTGCCTATCTGCAGGAAGAGGAAGATGTAAGCGTCCTGGTGGATAACATTATGGCAAATACGAAGGGCGGTGACCGGATCTCGGGGGACCAGTTCTGGGAAGATGGCCCGAAAATGTTGCTGGTAAGTATTTTTGACTACGTTTGGTTTGAGTGTAGCAAGAGCGAGCAGAACTGGAGCAGTGTATTTAAGTACCTGGATATGGTCACAGTTTCAGACGAAAAGAATGAATATGAGAGAATCCTGGATTACCTGGAAACTTCCAGTGAGTTCGGAAGCAGCCACCCGGCTGTAAAGAATTACAAGATTTTTAAGAGTGGTGCCCAGGAGACTATGCAGTCAATCCTGGCAATCCTCTATGCCAGGCTGCAGTGTTTCCGGCTGGAAAAGGTGCAGTGGCTAATGAACTATGACGAGTGCGATCTTTATGCTGTCGGATTGGGAGTACATGGAAATCCAAAGAAAAAGGTTGCGTTTTTTGTTCTGATCCCAGACGAAAACATTTTATATTCCCCTATCGTTGGTATGTTCTATACCCAGCTCTTCCAGATCCTTTTCCGCCAGGCCAGAGAATGCGGCGGCGCACTGCCTTTTGATGTAGGGTTCTACCTTGACGAGTACGCAAACATTAAAATGCCAGGAGACTTTATCCGTGAGATTGCAACGATCCGATCAAGAAGGATCTATGCAAAGATCTTTATACAGAGTATTTCACAATTAAAGTCTATCCATGAGAAGGACTGGGAGACTATCTTTGGTAACTCAGATACATTAATCTATCTAGGATCCGGAGAAAAGGGATCCTATGAATACATCAGCAATCTGCTTGGAGAATTTACCTTAAACAAAAGAAGTAGCGGAAAAACCTATGGTGAACATGGATCTGTGAGCAGTAATACGGATAGTTTAGGCCGCAAGCTCATGTTTGAGGATGAAGTAAGAAAGTTAAAGAAAGAGCAGTGCATAATCCTTCTGGGAGGAGAGGATCCGGTCCTGGATGATAAGTATAAGACGGAAAAATGTCCCCGTTTTCAGAAAGCGGCAGAACTGGGCCCCTACATAGTTCCGGAACGTGCAAAAAAGGACCGGCTGACATACCGGGATATAGAACAGTCTTCGGTTGAATCTTTAACAGAAGATGAGGTGACTTTTTACAAGGATATGGAAAAAAATGGAATGAAATCCCAATATATTATCCTGGATAAAGATAGTTTCCTGAATCTGGACCTTTTTGAAGAGCAGCTTCCTGATGAAGAGACAGTCAAAGGGATCATGGAAAGAAATGCCGAGCGGATCAAAGAAATGGACGAAAAAGACAGAGAGTTTGATTTATCAAAAGGGAACGTCTATGACTGGTTAAACTGGTATCCACTGGATCCGGAGCAGACGGAGGAAGTCATACAGGCATTAGAGGACGGTATGACAAAAGAAGAAATCCAGACTTTTTATGATCCGGAGCTATCGGCACAAAAAATGAATCAAAGAAGAAGATTACTTATGCTTAATAGAAAGGAAAAACAAATATATGGATAAAAAAGAGTGGGAAGAATTTTGGGGTATTACGGAAGAAGAAGGAATTGTTGAAGAAGAGGATCTGGAAGAGGAGGAAGAGGTGAAGGAAAATGGCAGGAGCCTTTGAGAAGGTCATGGACAGCCGGAAAGAACTTGTAGAAAAAGTAATCCAGCTTATGGAGGAAGGATACCATAATAATGCCAGAGCTTGGTCTATACAAGGGCTTGTGCCATATAATCCGGAAAGCCAGGTGACTTACCGGGGAGGAAACCGACTGCGCCTAATGATTGCAGGAAATGAGGCTGGATATAAAGATCCACGGTGGATGACCTTTCGTCAGCTCCAAAAAGCAGGATACCGATTAAAAAATGATGAGCATGGTGTTTTATGTGAAAAATGGATTTTTGAGACAAAAGTAAAGACACAGACAGAAGACGGCCAGGAGATAGAAGAGATTAAGGAACTGGATAGGCCGAAGGTATCTTACTTTTATGTGTTTAACGCAGAACAGGTGGAAGGCTATCCGGATCTTCCGGTTAAAGAATACGAACTAGATATTATGCAAATAGGAGATCAGCTTATAAAAAGCAGCGAATGTCCTGTTTATGAAGTACCGCAGGACAGCGCCTATTATAATAAAAGTGCGGATCATATTGTAATTCCCGCACGCTATCAATTCAAAGACGCTAAGTCCTTTGTGGCTACATTGGTTCATGAGATGGGGCATAGCACCGGGCATTCAGCCCGGCTGAATCGTAAATTTGGCATGAAATTTGGTGATGAAGATTATGCCAAAGAAGAACTGCGGGCTGAACTGGGCGCTTTATTTATTGAATCGGATTTGGAATTAGACCCTTCCGGGGAAGTGCTTGAAGACCACAGCGATTATCTGTTGTCCTGGATCGGAGCGCTCCGCAAAGACCCAAACGAACTTTTCCGGGCTTGCGCAGACGCAGAGAAAATATCTGAGAGGATCATACATAATTATAAGCTATATATCCAGCAGGAGGATCTGTCGCAAAATGAAATAGTCTCTCGAACAGAAAACGTATCTGCAGATGAAGCTGCCTATCATTTAGATCAAGAGTCTTATTTATATGTTCAGACTTCAGAAGGAGGATACGATTATACTCTTTTTGACCGCTTTTTTAAAGAAATTGATGGCGGTCAGTTGGACAATCCTTCGTTGAATATAGAAGCTGCCCGTGATGAAATCCTTGCGCTGCATGAAATTTCCCCAGAATTGATTGAACAAATACCTATAGAAGAATATGAACGACTTCCGGAGCTTATCGGGAAAGAGCCGACGGTCACTATTAATTTTTCTGAATCCGGGGAACAGGTGGAAAAGGAGATAGAACAGGAGGCTCGTGACGCAGGCATGACTGTAGAAGAATATGCGGCCAACGGCTATGAGCCATCTCAAGACATAGAGGTACAGACCACTGTTCAACCTCTTATTGGAGAGCTTCAGCGACAGTCTTCTATAGAACCAGAAAAGACACAAAAAATATCAGCTGGAAAAAGAAAAACAATGGGTCTTTAAATGACAAACGCGGAAATGACATTATTCGAGGTGATAAATTTCGTTGCAACCACGCACTCTTTGTGAAAAAGAAATGCAGGAGAGGAGACACCGATCGAATAACTTCATATTTAAATACTTCCCCCGGCTGCCAACCGGGGAAAGAAATATTGTATCATCTTCTAAAATAAAGCGTGTTGTATTTCGTGTTGCATAGCTTCAAAAATAGGCTCAAACATTCAAGTATAAACATAAACAAAGTTCCAGAAAAATATGATAAATCCAGTATATATGCGAACATTTAAGCTATATCAGAAACATTAGAGTCTAAAATAGAATATGTATACGGGTTCGAATCCCTCATCCCCTGTAAGAAAAGCTTGGCAGATGCCAAGCTTTTCTTGTATTCTAAAAGAGCCAAAGTATAATTAAAAAATATTTATAGAAAGGTCTCATGCTTTCATGGTAAGCATAGGAATGTTAAGGGTTCCTATGCTTATTTTTTTAACGAGAAAATATAAAAGATATTACACTTTGTGACGAATATCTTAAATATTATGAAGTTCATGAAATTTTCAGCAAAAGAATCTGCTGCATGGTATACTATCCGAAGAGAGAACATTGAAGTTCAGACTGCAAAAAAGAAATAAATTAAGAATCGGGAGTTTTCATTGATGGATGAGAAGATAGAGAAGGCTATGGAGCAGACCGTAGAAGAAGCAGGTGGGGATAAAAAGAAAATTCCGAAAAGGATAAAGGAAAAATACCTTGCTCTGTTTAAAGGAAAAAAGTGGGAGAAGAAAAAAGCCTGTATAGCAGCAGGCATCGGAGTAGGGTTCCTGGCTATCGTTTATTTCTGCGGAGTCTGGTATTACAGCGGCAGATTTTTTGAGGGCACCAGGATCGGTTCGGTCCTCTGTGAAAATATGACCGCAGAGGAGGCTGAGCAGGCTATAAAAAACCAGGTGGAAAATTATTCTGTTGAGATCGTTTTTAAGGACGGCACAGAAAAGATCCAGGGCAGGGACATTGGTTATACATATCAATCGGAAAATGCGGCTCAGGCAGTTTTGGAGGAGCAGAATGCTTTTCTCTGGCCAAAAGGTTTGTTTAAAGGGGAAACCTATCCTGCAGATCACAGCGCTTCTGTAGATCAGGAAAAGCTCAGGGAAAAGATCCTGTCTTTTCCAAGTATGCAAAAAGAGAATATGACTCCTGCCAAAGACGCCTATATTGCTTTTGAGAATAATCAGTTTGTCATAAAGAAAGAGACTCAGGGAACGGTGATTGATGAAGAGCTGTTTCTGGAAAAGGTAAAGGACGGGATAGAAGAACGGAAAGAGAAAATTTCTGCAGAAGAGGAGGGGGTATATGTAGTTCCTGCCGTTCTCCAGGATGATGAAAAGCTGAAGAAACAACAGGAAGTCTGGAACAGCTGTGCGGCAGTAACTGTGACCTATCTTTTCGGAGATAAACGGGAGATTTTGGATGGAATGCGGGTGAAGGACTGGTTCACTTATGACCAGGCAGGAAACTGTGTGGAGAATCCCGACGGGCTGATGGCGAATATCCAGGCCTATGCAGCAGAACTGGCGGCAAAATATGATACCCTGGGGAGGGACAGAGTGATCAAAAGTACTGCCACAGGAGAACTTGTGACGGTAGAGGGAGGAGACTATGGATTCCTCATTGACCAGGAAGGAGAGAGCCTTCAGCTGCTGGCAGATATCCAGAATCATGCCGATACTCAGCGGGAGCCGGTATACGCCCAGAGAGGAGCGGTATACGGGGCCAATGACGTAGGGAATACCTATGTGGAGGTAGATCTTACACAACAGCATCTCTGGTACTATAAGGACGGAAATCTGCTGATGGATTCAGATTTTGTATCCGGGACTTATTATAACTACAGCAGGAGAACGCCGGGAGGCACTTATTATCTGAAATATAAACAGAGAGATCAGATCCTCCGCCCGGCGCCTAATCCTGACGGAAGCTATGATTATGAATCACCTGTGGATTACTGGATGCCTTTTAACGGCGGTATTGGCTTCCATGACGCAGACTGGCGTTGGTATTTTGGCGGGAGCATTTATCTTTATAATGGTTCACACGGGTGCATTAATCTTCCGGTTTCTTTTGCCGGAAAGTTTTATGAAAATCTGGAAGCAGGCTGTCCTATTATCTGTTTTTACAGATAATTTACTTGCAACCCCTGGCTGCCTGTAGTATAATAAAAAAAGAGTTAGAGACAAGAGCAGAGGCCGCCTGGACGGCTTTATGGTCTTGTCTTTTTCCGTAAAAGCCTCGTAAACAGCAAAGGAATGACTGAAATGAACCATAAGATGATGGAAGTCTTTGAGGACTGCCCTGTGATCGCGGCAGTCAAGGACGAAGAAGGACTGAAGAAATGTCTGGAATCTGAGATTCCTGTAGTTTTCGTTTTATATGGAGATATCTGCAATATCGGCGATATCGTGGGACGGTTGAAAAAGGCAGGAAAGATGGCTATTATCCATCTGGACCTTATTACCGGATTAAGCAGTAAGGAGATCGCAGTAGAATTTCTCAAGTCCGTTACCCATGCGGATGGTATTATTTCTACCAAACCGGCGATCATCCGAAAAGCAAAAGAAGAAGGCATGTTTGCCATCATGCGCTTTTTTGTGATCGATTCTATTGCCTTTGAAAGTATCGAGAAACAGACGGAAAATGTCCGGCCGGATATGATCGAGGTCCTGCCGGGAGTAATGCCGAAGATCATAAAAAAGATCTGCCGTCAGTCCAGAGTGCCGGTGATCGCCGGAGGGCTGATCACGGATAAAGAAGATATTATGGGCGCTCTGGGAGCCGGGGCGATCTCGATTTCAACGACCAACCAGAAGGTATGGTTTATGTAAAACAAATATTTTACGCAGGAGAATGGAGACAGTGCGGATACAGGTGAAAAATTCACCGGTATTTGTGCTGTCTTTTTTTATGAAAGGAGAAGCAGATATGTATGATGTAGTGATCATTGGCGCAGGAGTAACAGGAAGCGCTGTGGCCAGGGAATTATCCAGATACCAGCTTAAAGTCCTGGTATTAGAGAGAGAGGAAGATGTATGCTGCGGCACTTCGAAAGCCAACAGCGCCATTGTCCATGCAGGATTTGACGCAGTGCCCGGTTCTATGAAAGCAATCATGAATGTGAGAGGCAGCAAAAAGATGAAAGCTCTGTCAGAAGAGCTGGATTTTCCTTACAAGCAGAACGGTTCCCTGGTCCTCTGTTTCCAGGAAGCGGACATTCCGAAACTGGAAGAGCTGAAGGCAAGAGGAGAGAAAAACGGAGTAGAAGGCCTGGAGATAATTACCGGAAATCGGATCTGGGAAATGGAGCCCAACCTTTCTCCTGATGTAAAAGCTATGCTCTATGCTCCTACAGGCGGGATTGTATGTCCCTTTAAACTGACCATTGCCATGGCGGAAAACGCTAATGTAAATGGCGTGGAATTTTCTTTTGACACCTGTGTAGAGGATATCCAGGCGATGGAAGATGGATACAGGATCGCTACAGGAAAAGGAGTATTTGAAACAAAGTGCGTGGTCAATGCCGCAGGCGTCTATGCAGACGTATGGAATAATAAGGTAAGTGAGAGAAAGCTTTCTATTACTCCAAGAAAGGGAGAATACTGTCTTCTGGATAAAAAAGTTGGTGATTTTGTATCTCATACAGTTTTCCAGCTTCCTACAAAAATGGGAAAAGGCGTGTTGATCACTCCTACTGTCCATGGAAATCTGCTGGTAGGTCCTACGGCGGAGGATATCCAGGATAAAGAAGGGGTAAATACCACCGCTCAGGGCCTTGAAAAGGTAGCTTCCCAGGCCAGACTCAGCGCAGGAGAAGTTCCCCTGAGAATGGTGATCACTTCCTTTGCCGGCCTGCGGGCTACGGAAAAAGGAGAAGATTTTGTCCTTGGAGAAGCCCCTGATGCACCGGGATTCTTTAATGCCGCAGGAATCGAATCTCCGGGACTTTCCAGTGCTCCGGCTATCGGAGAGTATCTGGCGGAGATGATCGCGGAGAAACTCCAGGCCAAAAAGAAAGAAAATTTTATTGCCAGGAGAGAGGATATTCCCTGTGTGGCAGAATCTTCACCTGAAGAGATACAGGCTCTTATCGCAAAAGATCCGGCTTATGGAAACGTGATCTGCCGCTGCGAGACCGTAACAGAAGGAGAGATCGTCAACGCCATCCGCAGACCTCTGGGCGCCAGATCCCTGGATGGGGTGAAACGGCGTACCCGGGCAGGAATGGGAAGATGCCAGGCTGGCTTCTGCTCTCCAAGAACAATGGAAATCCTTGCCAGAGAACTGAAAGAATCACCCCTGGCCCTGACAAAGGCAGGAGGAAACTCGAAGCTGCTGGTAGGTGAAAAATAGAGATGATAGGTGAAAGGGATACGGATATGAAGAATACATATGATTTGATTATTGTAGGCGGAGGCCCTGCGGGACTGGCTGCCGGGATCCAGGCAAAAAAAGCAGGTGTGGAGGATCTTCTGATACTGGAGAGAGACCATGAGTTGGGAGGTATCCTGAACCAGTGTATCCATAATGGATTTGGTCTGCACACCTTTAAAGAAGAACTTACAGGACCGGAATACGCCCAGAGATATATTGACCAGGCTATGGAGCTGTCTATTCCATACAAATTGAACACTATGGTGCTGGATATTGCCCGGGATGGAAAAGAGAAGGTCGTTACCATCATGAACCGGGAAGAGGGTCTGGTTTTTCTCCGGACGAAAGCAGTGATTCTGGCTATGGGCTGCAGGGAGAGGCCAAGGGGAGCTTTGAATATTCCCGGATACCGTCCCGCAGGTATTTATACTGCAGGGACTGCCCAGAGGCTGGTAAATATGGAAGGCTACATGCCCGGCAGGGAGGTAGTGATCCTGGGTTCCGGGGATATCGGCCTGATCATGGCCAGGAGAATGACTCTGGAAGGAGCTAAGGTGAAAGTGGTTGCTGAATTGATGCCTTATTCCGGCGGTCTCCAGAGAAATATCGTCCAGTGCCTGGAGGATTTCAATATTCCGTTGAAACTCAGCCATACAGTGATCGATATACAGGGAAAAGAACGGGTAACGGGAATTACTATTGCTCAGGTAGACGAAAACAGAAAACCGATCCCGGGAACAGAGGAGTTTTATTCCTGCGATACCCTTCTGCTGTCCTGCGGACTGATCCCGGAAAATGAGTTGTCCTCAAAACTGGGAGCCCGGCTTTCGCCTGTGACTTCCGGTCCGGTAGTAAATGAAAGTCTGGAAACCAGTGTAGAAGGAGTCTTTGCCTGCGGAAATGTGCTCCATGTCCATGATCTGGTGGACTATGTGTCAGAGGAGGCAGGAAGAGCAGGTATCCATGCCGCAGAGTACATCCGGGACTGGGATCAGGAGCAGGAGAAGAAAGAAAACGTCATCAGGATCCAGACAGAGGGCGGGATCCGCTACAGCGTTCCTCAGATGATCCGGCCGGATCACATGGAAGATACGGTTACCCTGCGGTTCCGTGTGGGAAGGGTGTTTAAAGACGTATATGTCAGTGTATACCGGGGCGGGGAGAGGATCGTCCATAAGAAGAGAAAAAAGATGGCCCCGGGAGAGATGGAACAGCTGGTGCTGAAAAAATCGGATTTGACAGCAGCAGAAGGATTGGATAAAATTGTGATGAAAGTGGAGGAAGAATAATGACAGAGACAAGAGAACTGATCTGTATTAACTGTCCTTTAGGCTGTGGACTGACTGTGACACTGAAGGACGCAGAGGTAGTAAAGGTTGAGGGAAACACCTGTCCAAAGGGAGAAGCCTATGGAAAGAAGGAAGTGACCAATCCTACCAGGATCGTAACTTCTACAGTAAGGGTTTCAGGAGGAGTTCTGCCTGTAGTCTCTGTAAAGACAGCTTCCGATATTCCAAAAGAAAAGATCATGGACTGTGTCAATGTGTTAAAGAATGTAAAGATCCAGGCGCCGGTATCTATTGGAGATGTGGTGGTAGAAGACGTGTGCGGTACGGGAGTTTCTGTCATAGCCACGAAAAATATTTCTGCAGCCTGAATCAGCGGCAGAAAGCGCAGACAGACCATGACTGTAAGGAGAGATTATGCAGGATATAACAGGGAAAAACAGTGACAGTCTGAAGGAGAAGACCCTTTATCTTCTGGACATGGATGGAACGATCTATAATGAAAATGAGATTTTTGAAGGAACCCTTGACTTTCTCAGTGAGATCAGGAAAAGAGGGGGAGAATATATTTTTATCACTAATAATTCTTCAAAATCTGTGTCAGACTATGTGGAGAAGGTAAGAGCCATGGGGATCCAGGCGGATCAGGAAAATTTCTATACATCCAGCCAGGCCACTGCTATGTATATTAAGGAAAATTATCCGGGACAGAGAGTGTACTGCATGGGAACCCGGTCTCTGGTGGAAGAACTTCGCCGGGAAGGGATCGATGTAGTCACAGAAGTAGATGACAAGGCTGCGGTTGTCCTGATCGGATTTGACACGGAGAATACCTCAGAGAAAATACGGAATACCTGTATCATGCTGGGAAAGGATGTGGCCTACCTGGCTACCAATCCGGATCTGGTATGTCCGGTAAGCTTCGGTTATATTCCGGACTGCGGATCTATGAGTATCATGCTGAAAAATGCTACAGGAAAAGAACCTTTTTTTATCGGAAAGCCGGAGCCTATCATGGTAGACTGTGTGCTTAAGAAATATAAGAAAAAGCCGGTGGAAGCAGTGATCGTAGGAGACCGGCTGTATACGGATATTAAAACAGGAGCCAGGGCCGGTGTAGATACTATCTGTGTGTTGTCCGGGGAAGCTACTATGGAGGACATCCGTCAGGGAGAAGTAAAACCGGACTATATTTTTCAGAGTGTGAAAGAAATCTATGAAGGACTGACAGAAGACGAGAGATAAGAACAGGAGAAAAACATGAGATACGAAAATGTAGAGACTGGAATTTTTAGGAAAAGACCGAACCGTTTTATCGCTCATGTGGAGATCTGTGGCAGGGAAGAAATCTGTCATGTAAAGAATACAGGAAGATGCCGGGAATTACTGATTCCCGGCACCACTGTTTTTGTAAGCAAAAGTTCCAACCCGAACAGAAAGACTAAATATGATCTCATCGCAGTGCAAAAAGGTGAACGGCTGATCAATATGGACTCCCAGGCGCCAAATCAGGCGGTAGAAGAGTGGCTTCGGAAAGGAGAACTTTTTGGAAAAGATGCTCTTGTAAAAAGAGAGAACGTATACGGGAATTCCAGATTCGATTTCTATATAGAAACAAAAGACAGGAAAATCTTTATGGAAGTAAAGGGAGTGACCCTGGAAGAAAATGGAGTGGTGCGTTTTCCTGATGCGCCTACACAGAGAGGGGTAAAACATATCCAGGAACTGTGCCAGTGTATAAAGGACGGATATGAGGCATATATTATGTTTGTCATACAGATGGAAAATGTAAAATATTTCGCGCCTAATGATATCACCCATCCGGAATTCGGCCAGGCCCTCAGGGAGGCAGAGAAAGAAGGAGTCAAGATCCTGGCCTATGACTGTATCGTAAGAAAAGACTTGATTAATTTGTCAAAACCTGTTAGGGTTTTACTAGCTAATACAAAATGATCAGGAGTAATTATGTTAGAAGAGATAGTAGAACCTCTGCTTTCCTGGTATCAGGAAAATAAAAGAGAGCTGCCCTGGAGAACAGATCCCACCCCCTATCATGTATGGGTATCGGAGATCATGCTCCAGCAGACCCGGGTGGAAGCTGTGAAGGGATATTACGCCAGATTTCTGGAGGCCCTTCCCGGGATCAGAGATCTGGCCGAATGTCCCCAGGAAAAGCTTTTAAAGCTCTGGGAGGGCCTGGGATACTACAACCGGGTCAAAAATATGCAGAAGGCGGCACTGGAGATCGTGGAGAAATATGGAGGAGAAATCCCCGGGGATTATGAAAAAATCCTGGCTCTTCCAGGGATCGGAAGCTATACGGCCGGGGCCATTGCTTCTATTGCCTACAAGATCCCAAAACCGGCGGTAGACGGAAATGTTCTCAGGGTGATCGCCAGACTGACGGAGGAGCCGGAGGATATTCTTAAACAGAGGACCAGGAAAAAGATCGAGGATATGCTGGAAAAGATCATGCCGGCAGATCATCCGGGAGAATTTAATCAGAGTCTGATGGAGCTGGGAGCCACTGTATGTGTTCCCAACGGACCGGCCAGATGTGAAGCCTGTCCCGTAAAAGACTTCTGTCTTGCAAAAGCCCATGAAAAGGTGGTAGAATACCCACGGAAAGCGCCGAAAAAAGCCAGACGGATCGAAGAAAAGACCGTCCTGATCCTTCAGAACGGCCAGGAATATGCTATTCACAAACGGCCGGCCGGGGGGCTTCTGGGAGGGCTTTATGAGCTGCCCAATCTGGAGGGATATCGTTCCAGAGAGGAAATCCTGGCCTATGTGGAGAGTCTTGGACTGACGCCGCTCCATATTTCCGGCGCAGGAGAGGCAAAGCATATCTTCTCCCATGTGGAGTGGAGGATGAAGGGCTATTTTATTAAAGTAGCTTCTACAGAGGAGAAAAAGATCGGTGAGCTGATCTTTGCAGATAAAAAGGAATCTAAAGGGAAATACCCCATTCCTTCCGCTTTTTCAGCTTACAGAAAGTATATTGAGGAGGACTTTTAGATGAAATTGTTATCGGTTGCAGTGCCCTGCTATAATTCACAGGCATATATGAGAAACTGCGTGGATTCTCTTTTAGAGGGCGGAGATCTGGTAGAGATCCTTATTGTTGATGACGGTTCAAAGGACGATACGGCGAAGATCGCTGACGAGTATGCCGCAAAATATCCCAATATTGTGAAGGCTATCCATCAGGAGAACGGGGGACACGGGGAAGCGGTGAATACCGGGATCCGGAATGCTACGGGCCTTTACTTCAAGGTGGTGGACAGCGACGACTGGGTAAATGCGGAGGCTTATCATGCCATTCTGGACAAGCTTCAGGAGATCACAGGCGGTCCTCAGGTACTGGATATGATGATCAGCAATTTCGTCTATGAAAAGCAGGGAGCCAAACGAAAGAAGGTTATGAAGTATACCAAATATATGCCTGAGGGAAAGATCTTTACCTGGAAGGAAATGGGGAAAATGCCTTTGGGAAAATATATCCTTATGCATTCTGTTATTTACCGGACAGGTCTTCTCAGGGAATGCGGACTGGTGCTGCCAAAACATACTTTTTATGTAGATAATCTTTTTGTGTATCAGCCTCTTCCAAGTGTGCGGACCATGTACTATATGGACGTGAATTTTTACCGGTATTTTATCGGAAGAGAGGATCAGTCTGTACATGAGGATGTGATGATACGGAGGATCGACCAGCAGATACGGGTAAATAAGCTGATGATCGATGCCATTGCAGGAAGAAAAGACATAGAAAAAAATATCCGGAGATACATGCTTCGGTATCTGGAGATCATTACTGCAGTTTCTTCTATTATGCTGATCCGTTCAGGAACAGAAGAAAATCTGGAGAAAAAAAATGAACTCTGGAAATATCTGAAGAACGCGGATATCCATATTTACAGAAAGCTGCGTATGGGAATTTTGGGAAGAGGTGTAAATCTTCCCGGAGGAAGCGGAAGAAATATTTCTGTGGCGATCTATAAACTGGCCCAGAAATTCTATGGATTTAACTGAAAAAAGAAAGTTGAGGAAGATAAAAAATATCCCGGAGGTCTTAAAGGATTTCATAAGACTTTCGGGATATTTTAAATACTAAATTTATACCCGGATCCTGGCCGGCTGCTTTTCCTGAACTGCCTTTGGCTTATAAAGAAGTTGATAGCAGAAAACATTTAAGACAATGGCTCCTGCCACATCCAGCAGCGTATGCTGTTTGAGGAAGATAGTAGACAGGACGATCAATGTTCCCAGGATGCCAGTAGCTGTCGGGACAAGACGTCTGAAATGAAATCCCCTGTGCCGGAAAACGGCGATGCAGCAGGCTATGGTATTAAAAACGTGGATACTGGGAAATACATTGGTGGGTGTATCTATTTTGTAAAGATATCGTACCATCTCTATAAATATGCCGTCTCCTGAAAGGGAAGGGCGAAGCTCCTGCCCATTAGGGAATATTAAGGAGATGATGATAAATAAGGTCATGCCAATGCCCAGAGACAAAACAAGCTGCCAGTATTCCTTTTTATTTTTGTTGATAAAAGCAAAGTAAAATACAGTGCCTGCGATAAAGATAAACCACAAATAATAAGGTATTATAAAGTATTCGCAGAACGGGATATAATCGTCCACCTTCATATGGATGATATGAGGGCGTACAGTTCGATGCTC
Source organism: Candidatus Blautia stercorigallinarum (assembly GCA_019112785.1). Taxonomy (GTDB): domain Bacteria; phylum Bacillota; class Clostridia; order Lachnospirales; family Lachnospiraceae; genus Blautia; species Blautia stercorigallinarum. The sequence continues at coordinate 6,641 of DXIQ01000045.1, read as the reverse complement.
CACATATTGAAAAGCCAACAGATAAAGTATTCCATATGTGGGGATTACCAAAGTATGTCTGTATTTTTTCAGAAAATTCATAAGTCCACCTCACATCTTTAACCTGTCCTCATTATAGCACAGTAAAATTCTGATAACAATGAAATTTACATTAGTTTAATACTTTATAGAGAATGTTTATGAGCAGGTATAAACCCGTCAAAAATAATAGAATCAAATTTGCTGCGGTATTTTTCCAGTACGGCCTGGGAACGCACTGTCCAGGCAAAGGTAGGGGTATGCAGCAGACATTTATTCAATATAAAGCTGACATTCTGTGTATCTGTGTAGCAGTAGGCGATGAAATCCGGTCTTCCGATAAAATTCAAAAGGAGATATTTCACCAGAAAAGACAGGAGAAAACCGGCTTCTGTCACAGGTTTTGTAAGATTGGCGGAGAGCTGTCCTCTGACTACGTCTTTCCGGTGTTTTTTGTACCATCTTAATGCAAGAGGATTGAAGGATTCAATACAGTATTTTCCAGGATAATCCTGAAGGAGAGCATCCGCGGCCTGACAGGTATATGTATTCAGGGTAGGGAGCTTGATCTCGATCAGCAGAGGGACTTTGCCGTCTACCAGTTTCAGGACATCTTTAAACAGAGGGATTTTTTCCTCCGTATCCCCAAGAGTACATTTCTGAAGTTCCTCATAAGTCATCTCACATACTGGCAGGTCAATGCCGCACATCCTGGTGAGGGTGTGGTCATGGAAGACCACCAGCTGTTTGTCTTTGGTAAGCTGGATGTCCAGTTCGATCCCGTATCCGTGTTCCACAGCATTGGCGAAGGCAGCCATGGAATTTTCCGGAATGGACTGATCCTTTGTAAAAAGGCCTCTGTGGGCGAAGAGATGATGGAGGAAAGCCTGGGCTTCCTTCTTTCTGGTAAGTCTGGGCATTATGCAGTAAAAATAGAGACAAAAAAGCACAAGTAAAACAATTGGGATAATAAACAGTATTTTCATAGGTGCCTCCTGTTACTTTAAAATAACTTTTATCTGTTTCTGGGTGTCTGAAATGGTAAGATGTCGATGGTATCCCATAGACTCTCCGTCACAATGGATGGGCAGAGGATCTCTACTTATAATATCTATGCGCCGGCAGCGATACATATGAATTCCTTTAAAACCCGTATGCTTTCCGACGAAGGCCGTGGGAAACAGAGCCAGGATCTTTGCCTTGGGAATATCTCCCACCAGACAGATATCCAGAAGCCCATCCTGATACCGGGCGCGGGGACAAAACCTTACCCCGCCTCCTTCCTGCTTCATGTTCATGGCTGCCAGGAAGTAGAACCGGGGCTGCCGGTAGATTTCTTTTTTATCGATCCGGACCGATACAGGACAGCACTGATATTTCAGCAGCAGCTTCAGAGCTACATAGACATAGGTAAGTTTGCCAAGGCGGAGTCTGTTTAAAAATTTTTTCGCAGGTGTTTTCATGACGCCCAGGCAGATATCCGCATCATAGCCTATCCCGCTGCTGACCAGAAAGTGCCGTTTTCCCTGGGAAGTACGGGACACTCCTACATCTGCCAAAGCAAAGGCAGAAGGAGAAAGTATGGCTCTCATACAGGCTGTCACATCAGAAGGGATACCAAGGCCTCTGGCAAAATCATTTCCTGAACCTGTAGGAATATAACCGAGAGTAATGTGAGAGAAATCTCCCTGGGAGGCAAGACCGTCGATCACTTCGTTTAAAGTACCGTCTCCTCCCAAAACTGTCAAAGTACATGGAAGAGAGAGAACGGCGATCTGTCTGGCCAGTTCTCTGGCATGTCCGGTGTATTTTGTAAAAAAGACCTCATATTCTGTATCTTCTGCGGCAAGGAATCCTTCCGCTTTTTTCCAGATATTTATGCCCTGTCCTGACCGGGCATGAGGGTTTACAATGAAATAAAACATAAATCTGACACCTGCTTTCTTCTGCATACCATTGTAGCAGTTTCCCATTGTGAGAACAAGGAAATTATGTTAGAATAAGATGAAATTATTATGAAATAATTCCTGAAAAAAATCGAAAGAAGTCAAAGACCCCGATGCAAGCATACGGGGTATCAAACTAGCAGGCGGGAATAAAAGAACAGCAAAAGAAAGGCGGAGAAAAAAGATGAATGATGCTTATATGACATTTACGATCAAGAAGAAAAAGAACATTGCCCTGATTGCCCATGATAATGAGAAGCCTAAGATCATTCAGTGGTGTATGGATCACAGCGAGGTCTTAAAACATCATAATCTTTACGGAACAGGCACTACCGCCAGACTGATCACAGATAAAACTGGTCTGAGGGTCAAAGGCTATAATAGCGGTCCCCTGGGAGGAGACCAGCAGATCGGTGCAAAGATCGTGGAAGGGGTTATTGATTTTGTGGTATTCTTTTCTGATCCCCTTACCGCCCAGCCCCATGACCCGGATGTGAAAGCCCTTATGAGGATTGCCCAGGTCTATGATATTCCCATGGCAGTTAACCGGGCTACGGCCGATTTTATGATCACTTCATTATATATGGATACAGAGTATGACCACGAGGTGATCAATTTTAAGAAAAATATAAAGGAGAGAGCAGACTCTATGTAACAGGCGGCCTGTCCGTCTGTGGATTTTTTGCCCCTGGGGACAGCAGGCCGGGAGGATATGTCAGTATGTGTATTTGGCAGCTGTTCCAGTAGCCTTTGCTTTCTGGGAGCTGTCGCATTAATCAAAATCGAGAATATTTATACATTTTATTGCTCAGTCTGTGCCACTTTGAGCTTATAGTCTCAAAGCTATGCTCGACAAATTCGCATAAAATGTATAAATATTCCTGAAATATGACTAATGCGACAGCTCCATGTGGAAATGTGTTTTTTATGGGATAAAAACCCTCTGCCAGGGAAAATCCATCTGTCCGGTACAGGTGTCAGTAGGAAGCCGGAGCCGCGTCGATCCAGGTACTGTACCCGGCGTTACGCAGAGCTCTTTCCATTTTTACTGCATTTTCCAGATTTTTAAAGGCACCTACCTGTACTTTGTACAAGCCGTCTTCCCGGAGGATAAAGGCTGGGAAGCCCTGATCTTCCAGTTCATAAAGGAGATTATCCGCGTTGGCACGCTCCCGGAAGCTTCCTGTCTGTACCCGGTAAAAGATATCCTGGGAGCTTTCAGGATTCTCCACAGTTCCTTCATTTAAAGTTCCCAGGATCCCTGAGGCGATTGCCTGGGCTACATCCTGGAATTGGGAATCAAAGATCTGGTTATCCTCGTCGCTATTGATAAAACCTGCCTCGATGAGAACCGCTGGCATTTTTGTTCTTCTCAGGACTACCAGTCCGGGACGGGATTTGACGCCCAGTTCCCGAAAGCCCAGTTCGCCTAAAGCTCCGTTGATATTCTGGGCCATATCCAGTTTCTGCCCGGATTGATCATAAACCAGGGTTTCCACACCGCTGTACTGATTAGGACTGGGACTGGAGTTCCGATGGAAAGAAATGAAAAAGTCAGCGTCAGCGGCATTTCCGATCTGGGCCTTTTCAAAAGGGGTCTGATAAACGTCTCCTGTACGTGTATATTCTACATCTACACCGTTTTTTGATAAAATATCCCCTACTGCAAGAGCCAGTCGGAGAGAATCATCTTTTTCCTGCCGTCCGTCATACACAGCCCCGGGATCCGTTCCCCCATGTCCTGCATCGATCATAATTTTATAGGCCATATGTCTGTCGCTCCATGAAAATCTCTCCATTCAGAATATGCAGTATCTGGGAAAGAGTTACAAAATTTTTGAAATACAGGGAGTATTTTCGGCACTTGGCTGAACTATAAAGAAAATCTAAAAAAACTCTTGCTTTTTTATTAACACTGTGCTAGACTAAAACTCGTTAAAACGAAGGCGTTTGAAATACAGAAGTATTTTGAACGCCTTTTCTTTTTTCGGAAATGAAAGTTTCCGTAGTATTGAAACACTGCGCAGTAACAATCCAATCAAAACGATCCTCATCAGGTACAGCCTGTGTGCTGACAGATGAAAAAGAAAATATAACGGAGTCTTTCTGCCTTCAGGGAGACTCCGGGAGGAGAAAGGAAAGTGAGAGTTTATGAATAGTGGAGATACTGCTTTTATGATCATTTCAGCTGCGCTGGTGTTCTTTATGACCCCCGGCCTGGCATTCTTTTACGGAGGCCTCGTAAGGAGGAAAAATGTAGTCAATACTATGATGGCCTGTGTGGCGATCATGGGTATTACCATTGTAATGTGGTGTTTGTTTGGTTATTCTCTGGCATTCGGCGGAAACCACGGCGGTATCATCGGAGACTTCCGCTGGTTTGGATTAAACGGAGTGGGAATGGAAGTCGGTCCTTATGCGGATACGATCCCTCACCTTGTGTTCTGTGCATTCCAGATGATGTTTGCAGTGATCACTCCGGCGCTTTTAACAGGTGCTCTGGTAGGCCGTATGCGGTTTAAGGCTTTGTTCCTGTTTATTATTTTATGGTCTATTGTTGTTTATTATCCTCTGGCCCACATGGTATGGGGCGAAGGCGGATTCCTGGCTTCTATCGGTTCTGTGGATTTTGCAGGAGGAAACGTGGTCCACATCAGTTCCGGTGTCAGTGCTCTGACTATGGCGATCCTTCTTGGAAGACGCCGGGGATATGAGATGACAGTATACCGTGTTCACAATATTCCTTTTGTAGTTCTTGGCGCGACCATGCTGTGGTTTGGCTGGTTCGGATTTAACGCAGGAAGTTCTCTGGCAGCAGACGGCCTTGCCGCTCATGCTTTTATGACATCTGCTATCGCTTCCGCTATGGCATTAGTAGTATGGATGCTTCTGGATGTTATCATGGACAAAAAACCTACTCTGGTAGGCGCATCCACAGGTCTTGTAGTAGGACTTGTAGCGATCACTCCAGGCGCCGGTTTTGTACCGATCTGGTCCTCCTTTATTATCGGAGGTCTGGTAAGCCCGATCTGCTACTTTGGCGTAAAACTGGTTAAAAAGAAACTGAAGATCGATGATGCCTTAGATGCTTTTGGCTGCCATGGACTTGGCGGTATCTGGGGCGGTATCGCAACCGGTATTTTCGGTATGTCTTCTATTAACGATACAGCTCAGTGGAATGGCCTGGCTTTTGGAGAAACCCGTCTGTTCCTGGCTCAGATCCTGGGCATTGTGATCACCATTGCAGTGGCAGTAGTTGGATCACTGATCTGCGCGGCGATCGTAAGAGCGATCACACCTCTTCGTGTGACAGTTAAGGAAGAGCAGATCGGCCTGGATATTTCACAGCACGGAGAGAGTGCATATCCAAGCTTTAACGGACTGGATCAGTAAGGAGAGGTGAAGAAAAATGATGATTAAGATAGAAGCAATGGTCAGAGAAGAAAAATTCGAAGACGTAAAAGCGGCTCTGGATGAGATTGGAGTAAACGGACTGACAGTATCCCAGGTGATGGGTGTCGGGATCCAGAGAGGATATAAAGAGATCGTCAGAGGTATGCAGGTAGATATGCAGATGCAGCCAAAGATCAAATTTGAAATTGTAGTATCTTCTGAGGAATGGGAGAAGAAAACTATTGCTGCCATCCAGAAGGCTGCTTATACCGGAGAGACCGGTGATGGAAAAATATTCAGTTACGAGATCAGGTCTGCTTTAAAGATCCGTACAAAAGAAACGGGATATGACGCCATCCAGGCGAGTGACTGATCGAAAATTCAGATACAAGACAGGATAAAGAAAGCAGGGAGCTATCGCAATGCGACAGCTCCCTGTTTCTGCTGAAAAAGAATATTAAAATCTCATAAATTTTACCGGTTGGACTTTCTTTGTTCACAGGAAAGTGTTAAAATTTTTACCAGTGACATTACAATAGAGAAAAGGAAGCAAAAGAATGAAGAAACCAGAATTACTTTCAGAAGAAAAAAAGAAAAAGATCGATAACTTTTTCTACTATTACAAGTTTCATGTGCTGATCGGCACCTTTATCCTGTTTTTTGTGATCATTTTTATCAAAGACATGGTAACAAAGATTGATTATGATTACAACATTGCGTTCCTTGGAGATTACGGGATGTCTTCCGATGACAGCCTGGCTCTCCAGCAGTGGTTTGAAGAACATGGAGAGGATCTGAACGGCGATGGAGAGGTCCATGTGCAGATTTCCGACTACAGCTGTCCGGGAGAAGGAGAAGACGGCTATGATCCCCAGGTGTTTGCGGCTATGCAGACCAGATTTATTGTGGACGTACAGGAAGGTGCCAGCATGATCTTCTTCCTGAACCAGGAAAAATTTGAAGCTTATAAGGATCAGGGAGTCTTTCCGGCAGATGAAGGAGACTACGTAAAGATTGAAGACTGCAAGGGATATCAGGAGGCAGGCAGCCCTCAGTCCGCAGCCGGTTACATGGTGGCCCTGCGTATTTTAGATGAAGACAGCGGACTGAGTCAGAAAGAAGAGATCCAGAATTATTATGCCGCAAATGAGAGGGTAGTGTAAAAAACTTTGTGGCTTTGGTAAAAAATGGCTCCTTTTTGGTAAGAATTACAGATATGACAATTCTTATCGAAAAGGAGTTTATTTATGGCAGTAGCAAAAGACCAAATCCGGCAGATTATTA
>DXIQ01000044.1 GCA_019112785.1 Candidatus Blautia stercorigallinarum | reverse complement strand
GCCTCGACCTTGGCAAGGTCGCGCTCCACCAACTGAGCCACTCGCGCATAAGCGGGTGATGGGAATCGAACCCACATATCCAGCTTGGAAGGCTGGTGTTCTACCACTGAACTACACCCGCAGGTTATTTTGTTTTTGTCTCCTGTCGAAGACAAGTGATATAATACTACATGGAAATCGAATTGTCAACAGTTTTTTGAAAAAAATTAAAAAACAGAATTTTTAGTGTACTTTTGGAAACAAAATTCCTGGAACAGGAGGTATGTCCGGCCTAAAATAAATTGCCGGATCCAGGAACATGAAAATCCGGGTCCTGAATCCGGCAGTAAAAACCGGGCCGTCAAATAAATAAGTAAACAACACATTGACTGCCTATTTCTCGTAAGATTACTCCTGTTTTACAAAACGGTGATAAATATACTGGTTGGCTTCTTTTTCCTGGGTATCATCCAGTGGGGCAAGATCCGCGCTGCCATATTTCCGCTTCAGAGCATTGGACAGAAGATAATCGCAGATATGGGGATTTTTCGGAAGAAGAGGGCCGTGGAGATACGTACCTACCACATTTTTGTACAGGACTCCTTCCGTTTTGTCTTCTCCGTTGTTTCCGTGACCGTACAGTACAGTACCGAAAGGCCGGTTGTCCCCGATATAGGTCCTGCCGCCGTGATTTTCAAAGCCCACGATAGGCATGGAAAAGTCTTTGTTTTCCAGGACAATGTTGTCAATAAGTCTGGGGCTGCCCTGTTCCGTATATAGATCCACCAGAGAAAGGCCTTCGATGGTACCCTCGTCGGTTTTGTAATAATGGCCCAGAAGCTGATAGCCTCCGCAGACAGCCAGGACTGTGCCTCCGTCTTCTACGTAAGCTTTGAAATCTTTCTGGATGTCCCGGAGCCGGGAGCAGACGATCATCTGCTCTCTGTCTGAACCGCCGCCCAGGAGAACAATGTCCAGCTTGGAGAAATCAATGGTGTCTTCCAGGGTAAATTCAATAGTTTCCGCCTCGATCCCTCTCCACTGGCTCCGCTTCATCATACACTGGATATTTCCACGGTCTCCGTAGAGGTTTAAAAGGTCCGGATATAAATGCCCGATAGTCAGTTTCATGATTTCCTGCCCTCCATTCTTTTGAGAATATTGTGGGTGGTATACAGACCGGTATAGTTTACCAGCACATAGAGGTTTTTAACCCCATTGTGGATCTTCTCCGTAATGGCTTTTTCAATATCCGGCTCCAGACTGCAGGGGATGTCCACATATTTCAGCCGCAGCCGCATATCCTGACAGCGGATGCCGCATACAGTAATAGAGGAGGCGTTTGCCTCGGCCAGACGGTCAAAATCTACGTCCCAGAGCCAGGAAACGTCGGTGCCGTCCTGGCTGTTATCATTGATCAGGATAATAATATCCTTGGGAGCCGTGTCTGTCATTACCGCAGAAATGTTCTGGTTAAATCCGGCCGGGTTCTTTGCCAGATTCAGCATAACTTTGGTATCAGAGATCTGAAACAGCTCGTTCCGGCCGAACTGGGGAGTATAATCGCCGAGGATCTTATTGAAGTTTTCCAGAGAGACCCCTGCCAGGGAGGCGGCCCCATAGACGGCCAGGATATTATAAACATTATAAAATCCCCGGTAATTGGCTTTCACATGGAAATCTCCTACATCAAAGGCAATGCCGTCGGCAAGGGATATGTTGGTACCGTCAAAGTCCAGCTTCGGACGATTAAAGCCGCACCGGGGGCAGTAATAATCTCCCAGCTGGCTGTAGTGGTAAAAGTTATATTCCATTTTTTCACCGCAGCGCTTGCAGAACCGGCCTTCCCGGATTTCCCTGGTATCTTCATCCTGAAATACCTGTTGTCCGATGCCGAAAGTGAAATGAGGATTTTCATTTTCCAGAGCCAGGTAGGTAGACAGGGAATCGTCCCCATTGACCAGCACTTTCATTTCAGGGGCCATCTTCATGGCACGGGAGAGGAGGTCCATGGTAATGTCGATCTCTCCGTAACGGTCCAGCTGGTCACGGAAAAGGTTGGTCAGTACCATATAGTCCGGGCGGAAATGGGGAAATACCCGGACAGTAGAGGCCTCGTCGATCTCAATGCAGGCGTAGTCTGCCTTCAGGTGGCCGGAAAGGCCGGCGGCAAGGACAAAAGCGGAGGCCACGCCGTTGAGCATATTAGAACCGGTGCGGTTGCAGACTACTTTGTATCCGTTTCCTTCCAGCACAGAGGCCAGAAGATTATTGGTGGTAGTCTTGCCGTTTGTACCGCAGACTACAAAGATATCTTTTTTTACTTCGCCGGCCAGTTCTTTCAGAATAGGAGGGTAGATCGACAGAGCAATCTTTCCCGCCAGGGTCACGCCCTGTTTTCCTGTAAGCTGACAGGCGGTTTTGATCAGCCGCGCACTCCATACGGCCAAAAGTCTTCTGATATTCATGATGTTTCATTCCTTTATCTTTGATACATCCTGTTTTGGTAGTATCCGCAGAAATCAGCGGAATTAACAAGAAGTTTTTCAATTCATTATTATACATAAATAAAAGAAAGAGTACAACTAAAAGAAATAATCGGAAATCATAGAAATTCAGGAAAATTATATGGAAAACTTATGTGCAGTATGCTACTATTAAATTAAAGCAGTAAAGAAATGCTTACGGGAAATTATGTAGCTGTTAGAGCAGTTAAGAGGAGGGTGGAACATGAAATTACTCACTTACAAACTTCAGGGGGATGAGAAAGAACGTCTGGGCGTTATGTGCGCTAACGCCTTTCAGAGATTTTATCCATTAGAGACTTTCGGCCTTCATTTTCAGGATATGAATGATCTGATCGAACATATCAGGCCGGAGGAGATGGATATGCTCCGGCATTCTTTAGCTTCTGTAGAAGGGGAAACTCTGAACTATGATGAGGTGATCCACTGTGCCCCGATTCCTCATCCCCGGCAGGATATTATCTGTCTGGGAATGAATTTCAAAGACCATGGGGAAGAATCTGCCCGGTATAAAAAAGAGGCTTTTGAAAGAGACCGGGCATATCCTGTATATTTCTCAAAAAGGGTAAATGAGGCCACTCCTGACGGGGGGACGATTCCTTCTTATCCTGGACTGGTGGACAGCCTGGACTATGAAGCAGAGCTGGGAGTCATCATTGGAAAAGACGCTTCTCATGTAAGCAGGGAAGATGCTTTCGATTATGTTTTCGGCTATACGGTGATCAATGATGTCAGCGCAAGGAATGTACAGACCAGACATAAACAGTGGTATTTTGGAAAAAGTATGGATGGATTTACTCCTATGGGGCCTTTTATCGTTACAGAAGATGTGGTAAAAAGGCCGCCGGTGCTTTCCATCAAGAGCCAGGTCAACGGTGTGTTAAGGCAGCACAGCAGCACGGACCGTTTTATCTTTGACATTCCTCATGTGATCAGTGAACTTTCCAGCGGTATGGTACTGAAAGCGGGAACCATTATTTCCATGGGAACTCCGGCAGGAGTAGGTATGGGAATGATACCGCCCAGATTTCTCATGCCGGGAGACGTGGTAAAATGCGATGTGGAAGGGATCGGCATGATCACCAATGTTGTGGTCTGAGAGAAAAATAAAAAAACTGTTGAAAAACAGTAATAGATATGGTAAGATTGCTTTGTTGTGTAAGACAGCAGTCTTACCATATTTTTGAAAGCCCAGATAGCTCAGTTGGTAGAGCAGAGG
>DXIQ01000001.1 GCA_019112785.1 Candidatus Blautia stercorigallinarum | reverse complement strand
TGTTTGATTTCGCTAATCTTATTATACCAAAGATCAGGTGCTATTTTTATGTCAATGCACCAACAAAACATACTTTTTAGCCAGATAAATCAAGCATCAGCATGGATTATGCCGGTGGGAAAGTTGAGTAACTTTATTATAAAAAACAGAGAAATCAGGGTAAATAGAAAAAAATGATTTTATACCTGTATTTCTTGACTTTTTAAAAAGAATGTGATATTTTAGACAAAATTAAAATCCTGTGAGGGAGTAGGAAGCGTATCAAACAGATACGTGGCAAGTCAACATACTGGCGATCTGCCTGGCTTGCCTTAAATTGCGAGACTCATATACCTGTATTGCCATAGGCGGAGTCTCGGTATCATAGAATATTAGAAGGCCCTGCCGTGCCTTCTATTTTTTTTGCAATATGCCCGGCAAGCGACTGCCGTGCTTGCACGAGCAGGTCTTCGCTCCGCTACGGTCCGTGCTGGACATGTGCCACTGGCACGCAGTACCATTTGCCGGGTAACGGACAGGGAAGGACTCTTTCCTGTCCGCGCGATACGCCGGTCGGGTTCTGGCTCCTATAGGTGGCAGCAGATACAGGAAGGAGAAAGAGAGGAGATAAGAGATGGATATTATTACTTTATTTTCCCTGGCAGTGGGGCTGGCTATGGATGCTTTTGCTGTTTCTATCTGCAAAGGTCTGGCTCAGGAAAAACTGTCGGTAAAGCATATGGTGACCGCCGGACTCTGGTTTGGCGGATTTCAGGCACTGATGCCTACTTTGGGATATTTTCTGGGAAGCCAGTTCAGGGACAAGATCACAGCAGTGGATCACTGGATCGCCTTTATCCTTCTGGGATTTATCGGTGTGAATATGATCCGGGAGTCTCTGGATAAAGAAGAAGTCTGTCCAGAGGGGAGCATGGGGGTCAAAGCCATGTTTCCCCTGGCAGTCGCTACAAGTATCGACGCACTGGCTGTGGGGGTTACTTTTGCCTTCCTGCAGGTTAATATTGTGCTGGCGGCAGGACTGATCGGTGTGATCACTTTTGCTATGTCTGCTATCGGCGTAAAGGTAGGAAATATCTTTGGCGCCAGATATAAGTCCAGAGCAGAGCTGGTGGGAGGTATTATCCTGGTACTTCTGGGAGTAAGGATACTTCTGGAGCACCTGGGGATCCTGTAGTTCTTTTGACAAGGAAAAGTTTTCATGGCTGTTCTTTCTCTGTATGACAGACAGAAAAAAATGTAGAAAAACCTCAGAATTTCTCTATACAAAGCCGGATCGATTGGTTATAATGGGGAGTACAGAAGAGTAGTTGCAGTTATATCCCCGAAAAAGCCGGGGAGCTGGAGAGTATAGAGGTATATATGAGCAGGAATACAGGAACTGGGAGAAGAAGAGAACCCAGGGAAGAAAGACTTCCGGAAATACATACAGATGAAGAATATGAGGAAAGGCTTCTTCGAATGCTGGAGAGAAGGAAGGCAGAGAAGCAGCGGCAGATGAAGAGAAGGAAAATGATTCGCCGTCTGCCATTTGCGGTCCTGATCATCCTGGCTTTGGTACTGGCGGGAACAGGAGCCTATATGCTGGCAGACAGGATACAGACCAGCAGATTTCAGGAAGAAGTCCAGGAGAGCACCAAGGAGAACACTCAGGAAGGGGAGATCCAGGCCCAGAAACAGCCGGTCATGTCAGGCGCCGATATAGAAAAGATGGCCGCCAGCACTGCTGTAACAGGATGGCAGACAGACGCCCAGGGAAAATGGTACCGCAATCAGGACGGGACTATTTATCAGAACGGCTGGCAGGAGATTGACGGGTCAGAGTATTATTTTGATGAGAATGGATATGTGATCACCGGTTGGGAAGAAATTGACGGCAAGGACTGTTATTTTGATGAAAACGGTGTTTATGACAGCACGAAAGAGCCGCCTCTGGTGGCGTTGACTTTTGACGACGGGCCGGGGCAGTATACGGATAAACTTCTGGACTGCCTGGAAGAGAACGGAGCGAAAGCGACTTTCTATATGCTGGGCCAGAATGTAGAGCAGTATCCGGACATTGTCAAGCGTATGAATGACCTGGGAATGGAACTTTCCAATCATACATACGATCATAAAGATCTGACAAAGCTTACACAGAGTCAGATCACAGATGAGATCGAAAAGACCAGCAGTCTGATCCAGAATGCCGCGGGAGTCCTTCCCGACACTCTCAGACCCCCTGGCGGAAGCTATAATGATTCAGTTCAGAATCTGGCAGGACTGCCTATCGTAAAATGGAGCATTGACACAAAAGACTGGAAGACTAAAAGCGAGGACCAGACTTATCAGTGTGTGATGGATAATGTGGAGGACGGTTCCATCGTCCTTATGCATGACATCCATGAATGGTCCGTGGATGCTGCTATCAGACTGATCCCGGATCTGATGGAAGAGGGATATAAACTGGTAACTGTACAGGAACTGGCCCAGGCGAAAGGCATTACCCTGGAAAATGGAAAAGTATATGAATTCTTAGGCGAAGGAACACAGATGGTAGAATAATTCTACCATCTGTTTTACTTTGAAAGCTTCCTATGTTTTCCGAAGGAATATCTGTACCACAGGAGGAACAGAAGAAAACCTCCTCCGCAGAAAAAAGCTCCTGCGGTGAATGCCAGACTGAGGCTTTGTTGAGCCAGAGATCCGAATACCGGTTCTAACGCGGCACTGGTCAGTTCCAGAAACATAGCCTGAAGGCTCAGGACTGCGGCCCGGTGAGGGTTGGAGATTTCCCGGTTCTGCAGTTCCGACTGGAGAGGCAGAAAAAGAGAAACAGATCCCTGGATACCAAGAATACATACAGCAGAACACAAAGGGCTGCGGGTATGCGCCAATACTAAACACAGGAGGGCCGGGCATAAGAAACAGCAGGCAGAAAATAAGGGAATGCCCAGTTTCCTTGTAAGAAAGTCAGACCAGGGTCCTGTCATACCTGCGATCTGGGTCAGGACATATAGCAGGGCAATAGTTCCGGCTGACAGACCGCAGGCAATATACTGGGGCTGATTTAAAAATACAGTGATATATTGTCGGGTCTCTCCCAGAAGCCCTGCTCCGAAGAGAAACAGAAAGAAAGAGGGACTGACCGTAAATAAAAAACTCGGGGAAAGCTTCAGAGCTTTTTTATCAGTTTTTGTAAGAGAAACTTTTGATCTTTCTGGCTTTGCCTCCCCAAGAAACAGGGCAAGAATAAAGGCAAGGCCGTAAGCGGCGGCAGTGAGCAGAGCTGCCCTGCGCCAACTGTTTTTTAAGAAAAGAGAGAAGCAGACCGAAGCAGTCAGAAGTCCACCGGTCCCCAGGCCTTCATATATGCCAAAGACTTTCTGGGATTTTCCTTCAGGGGCATAAAGATACAGGAGAGTAATATCTACTCCGGATAGTCCGGAGACTGCAATGCTCAGAAAAATCCTCTCTAAAAGGAAATCCTGAAAGCTCCAGGCCTTCCAGAAAATAATTTTGGAAATAAAGTAAAAGAAACAGCACAGGCCCATGGTAAGCCGGTAGCCGATCCTGTCCGCCAGGATCCCCCAGGGGATTTCCAGAGCAAAACATAAGAAAAGGGATATACTCTCTATAACAGAAATCTGGAAAATGTCCAGCCCCGCCGCCTGACGGTACAAAACCGAGGCAGGGCTGTAAAATACCATTCCCTGTAAGAAAGCAATCCCGTATAAAAGACAGAGATTCTTCTTCATGATATTCTATTATCCTTTCCATATACAGTTTGATGTCAATAAAACAAGAGCCTGGCAAAATCCACGGCGATTATTCGTGGTCTGATAAGACTCTGGAAAATGACATCAAATGGGTTTGGAAAAGATAAAAATATACATAATAAGATCTCCTTGTGACATTAGAATGAGATAAGTATAGCTCCCCCTATGGAGAAAGTCAACAGATAATATGAATCAACAACAGCCCCCGGGGACTCCGGGGGCTGTGTAAGACTTGACAGGAAATTTTATCCTTCGTAATAAGCCTTTAAATACATTTCTTTCATCTCGCTCATCAGCGGATATCTTGGGTTGGCGCCTGTACACTGGTCGTTGAAGGCGTTTTCAACCATTTCATCCAATGTTGCCATGAAATCTTCTTCGGTGATTCCATATTCCTTGATGGTTCTCTTAATGCCTACCCTTGCCTTCAGATCAGCAATGGCTTTAATGAAGTTTTCAAATACTTCATCGTCATCCTTGCCCTGGATTCCTACGAAACGAGCCATCTCGCAGTATCTTTCCTTAGCATGTGGATATGGATACTGGGAGAAAGTTCCCATCTTTGTAGGTGCCGGATCTGCGTTGTAGCGCATTACGTGCTCAATGAGCAGGGCGTTTGCGATACCATGGGGCAGGTGATGGTAAGCACCAAGTTTGTGAGCCATGGAGTGGCAGATTCCCAGGAAAGCATTGGAGAATGCCATACCTGCAAGGGTGGAAGCATTTGCCATTTTTTCTCTGGCGATAGGATCAGCGGCGCCGTTTTCGTATGCGGAAGGCAGATAGTCAAAGATCAGTTTGGCTGCCTTTAAGGCCATACCATCGGTAAAGTCTGTAGCCATAATAGAAGCGTATGCCTCTAACGCATGGGTCAGAGCGTCGATACCGGAAGCGCTGGTCAGTCCTTTCGGCTGAGTCATCATAAAGTCTGTATCAACAATAGCCATGTTAGGCATTAATTCGTAGTCAGCGATCGGCCATTTGGTTCCTGTGGTGGCATCTGTGATGATGGCAAAAGGTGTTACCTCAGAACCTGTACCGGAAGATGTAGGAATGGCAATCATCATGGCTTTAACACCCATCTTCGGGAATACATAGATCCTCTTTCTGATATCCATGAAGTCCATAGCCAGGTCTTCAAATTTGCATTCCGGATGTTCATACATCAGCCACATGATCTTGGCTGCGTCCATTGCGGAACCGCCGCCTAATGCGATGATGATGTCAGGACCGAAATCCTTTAACTGTTCCAGGCCTTTCTGCGCACACTGGAGAGTCGGGTCCGGAGCTACATCAAAGAAGCAGTCATACTGGATGCCCATTTCGTCCAGTTTGTCAGTGATAGGTTTTGTATAACCGCTCTGATATAAGAATGTATCTGTAACAATGAATGCTTTTTTCTTGTTGTATACAGTTCTCAGTTCATCTAAGGCTACAGGCAGACAGCCTTTCTTGAAATAAACCTTCTCAGGTGTTCTGAACCACAGCATGTTTTCTCTCCTTTCGGCAACGGTCTTGGTATTGAGCAGATGTTTTACTCCTACGTTCTCAGATACAGAGTTTCCGCCGTAGGAACCGCAGCCCAGAGTAAGAGAAGGAGCCAGCTTGAAGTTGTAGAGATCGCCGATACCGCCCTGGGAAGAAGGTGTATTTACCAGGATACGGCAGGTCTTCATACGGTCTGCGAATTTCGCCAGTTTTTCTGTCTGTGAAGGATGTATATAAATAGAAGAAGTATGTCCGTATCCGCCGTCTTTTACCAGCTGGTCTGCCATATCAAGGGCTGTATCAAAATCTTTAGCCTTATAAAGAGCCAGGACAGGAGAAAGTTTCTCATGGGCAAAAGGCTCGGAGATATCTACAGAAGTAACCTCGCCAATCAGGATCTTTGTGTTCTTCGGAACAGATATTCCGGCCAGTTCGGCGATAACGGAAGCAGGCTGTCCTACGATCTTGGCATTTACGGTGCCGGCTTCTGTAAGGATGATCTTGCGGACTTTATCCAGTTCTTCATCATTTAAAACATGACATCCTCTGCTGATAAATTCTGCTTTTACCTTGTCATAGATATCTGCAATAGCAGTTACAGACTGCTCAGAAGCACAGATCATACCGTTATCAAAAGTCTTGGAATGGATCACAGAGTATACGGCTGTCTGGATGTCACAGGTGCTGTCCATGATAACCGGAACATTTCCAGGACCTACGCCGATGGCTGGTTTTCCTGAAGAATAGGCAGCTTTTACCATGCCGGGGCCGCCGGTTGCAAGGATCACATCTGCGGAACGCATCAGTTCGTTAGAAAGTTCCAGGGTAGGCTCTTCCACCCAGCCGATGATCCCTTCAGGAGCGCCGGCTTTTACAGCAGCCTCAAGTACTACCTTTGCAGCCTCAATAGTACATTTCTTGGCACGGGGATGAGGGCTGATGATAATGGCGTTTCTGGTCTTCAGACAGATCAGACATTTAAAAATAGCAGTGGAAGTCGGGTTGGTGGTAGGAATAACAGCGCCTACGATTCCCACAGGCTCTGCGATCTTTTTGATACCGTAAGATTTGTCTTCCTCGATCACGCCGCAGGTTTTTACTCTCTTATAAGCATTGTAGGTATATTCTGCAGCATAGTGGTTTTTGATGACCTTATCCTCCAGAACACCCATGCCGGTTTCTTCACAGGCCATTCTGGCCAGTGGAATACGCTGTTTGTTTGCTGCCATAGCGGCTTCGAAAAAGATCTTGTCTACCTGTTCCTGGGTATAAGAAGCAAACTTTTTCTGGGCCTCACGCATAGAAGCGATTTTTGCCTGAAGGGCTTCTACGCTGTTGACGGTTTCCGGTACATTGCTTTCTGTTTTTTTAGCCATGGGAAATCCTCCTTAAAAAATGTAAAATGTGTGGTTTATATAACAGAGAAAAACTCTGTTTATATTGATAATTATTTAACAATTACTGAGGCTATTATAAAGTATTGTTAAAAAAATGTCAATAACTTTTATGGCAATAATTTTTTACCGGTTCGGCAGATTGTATAGGTTTATTTTACTATAAGTTGGCGAAAAAATAAAGAAAAAAGATTGTTAAATATATAATTATCTGAAAATAGTGAAATTAAGAAAAATAAATACAATATATAGAAGATACTGTTTGGAGACAGGAAAAAACTTGACAAAGATTTAACAATAAATATTTGTGAAAAATGCACAGACAAAATGGCACAGACAACAGATCCTCTGAGAATCTGTTGTCTGTGCCATTCTTTTAATCTGCAGCAGAATTATTTTTTCATATTTTCCCTTTTACGCAGCCTGGAATCCAGGATCTTCTTACGGATACGAAGAGATTCCGGCGTTACCTCCAGGAGCTCGTCTGTGTCGATAAATTCCAGTGCCTGTTCCAGACTGAGGCGTTTAGGAGGTGTCAGCTTCAGTGCCTCATCGGCGGAAGAGGAACGGGTGTTGGTCAGATGTTTGGTCTTACATACGTTCAGTTCAATGTCTTCCGGTTTTCCGCTCTGTCCGATGACCATACCGCTGTATACTTTTTCTCCGGGGCCAATGAAGAGGGTTCCTCTGTCCTGAGCGGAGAAAAGACCATAGGTTACAGCCTCTCCTGTCTCAAAAGCGATAAGAGATCCCTGTTTCCGGTATTGGATATCTCCTTTATATGGAGCATAGCCGTCAAAGGCGGTGTTCAGGATTCCGGCTCCTTTCGTGGAGGTCAGGAAATCTCCCCGGAAACCGATAAGCCCTCTGGAAGGAATGTGGAATTCCAGACGGGTGGTTCCGTCGCTGGCGGGGCTCATACCCTGAAGTTCCCCTTTTCTTTCACTGAGTTTCTGGATCACAGTACCGGAGAATTCTTCCGGAACATCTACATAGGCGATCTCCATAGGTTCCAGTTTCCGGCCCCGCTCGTCTTCTTTATAGATAACTTCTGCTTTGCTTACCGCAAACTCATAGCCTTCCCGGCGCATGTTCTCAATAAGTACAGAAAGATGAAGCTCACCTCTGCCGGATACTTTAAAGCAGTCGGTGCTGTCGGTATCTTCTACACGGAGGCTCACATCTGTGTTCAGCTCCCGCATGAGACGTTCTCTTAAATGGCGGGAAGTAACGAATTTTCCTTCCTGTCCTGCAAAGGGACTGTCATTTACCAGGAAATTCATAGAGATAGTAGGCTCGGAAATTTTCTGGAAAGGAATAGGCTCCGGATTTTCCGGAGAACAGAGGGTATCTCCGATGTGGATATCTGCGATACCGGAAATGGCTACGATAGAGCCGAAGCCGGCTTCCTTAACTTCTACTTTATTCAGACCGTCAAACTCATAAAGTTTGCTGATCTTTACTTTTTTCATTTTATCAGGATCATGGTGATTACACAGCACTACTTCCTGATTTACCCGGATGGTACCATTCTCTACTTTACCTACGCCGATACGGCCTACATATTCATTGTAGTCAATGGTGCTGATCAGTACCTGGGTAGGCGCTTCCGGATCTCCTGTAGGAGCCGGGATATATTTCAGGATAGTCTCAAAAAGAGGCTCCATGCTTTCCGGTGTATCTGCCAGATCCAGTACTGCATGGCCGGTCTTGGCAGAAGCGTACAGGAAAGGACAATCCAGCTGTTCATCTGAAGCATCCAGATCCATGAGCAGTTCCAGA
Organism: Candidatus Blautia stercorigallinarum; assembly: GCA_019112785.1. Classification (GTDB taxonomy): domain Bacteria; phylum Bacillota; class Clostridia; order Lachnospirales; family Lachnospiraceae; genus Blautia; species Blautia stercorigallinarum. The sequence goes on along the minus strand of DXIQ01000001.1, from coordinate 780 downwards.
ACCTCATCAATGACCTCGTTAGGCCGGGCTTCGGGACGGTCGATCTTGTTGATACATACGATCACATGAAGATCCAGATCCAGAGCCTTTTTCAGAACGAATTTTGTCTGAGGCATGGCCCCTTCAAAAGCGTCTACCAGAAGGATAACTCCGTCTACCATTTTCAGCACACGTTCTACCTCGCCGCCGAAATCCGCATGTCCCGGAGTATCGATGATATTGATCTTGGTGCCTTTGTAATGTACGGCTGTGTTTTTGGAGAGAATGGTGATCCCTCTTTCTCTTTCGATATCATTGGAGTCCATGACTCTTTCCCGGACCTCCTGATTCTCACGGAAAACGCCGCTTTGACGGAGAAGCTGGTCTACCAGAGTAGTCTTGCCATGGTCAACGTGAGCGATGATGGCTACGTTGCGAATATCTTCTCTTGATGTTTTCATATATAACAATAACCTCTTTTCTTTATAAATAGGAGTTTTTTCCTTAAAATCCGGAAATTATTCTATCATACTTAAATATAAGTATCAATAGAGGAATCTTCTGAAAATCAGCGGTTTCTTCCGCCTTATACCCGTCTTTCAGTTTTAACACCATAATACTTTCAGAGTGATTCTTTTCCTGAATTCTTACAGTCAGCATATTTGCTGGCTTTTTTTGTGTATGACGGGCATGCCGTCAGTCTGTGGTGAAAGTCCACAAGGGGCGTAGTTGCCGACGAACCCTATAGCGACTCCCAAGGTTTACATCGTGAGGTGTGGGCGAGAAGAAAGGATAGCGAAA
>DXIQ01000043.1 GCA_019112785.1 Candidatus Blautia stercorigallinarum | reverse complement strand
ACGCCTTATTTTCCATATAGTTGGAGCAATATAACACTTGTTGCCCATCTTCCATGCAGTCCGACGGATTTTCCACGTTATAAACAGCAAAATGCCGGACGGAAACTCTGCCTGCTGCAGATTTTCCGTCCGGCTTAAATACAGCCTGTATTTTTTACAGATCCTCCAGTTCTTCTTCCAGCATAGCCTCGTCTTCCTCGCTGAGAAGTTTGGATATCTGAAGAGCCAGCCTGCTGTCTTCGTCTTCCTCGTCATCCTCTTCATCAAACTCTTCCAGCTCCGCTATATCTTCCATAGCGTCCAGAAAATCCAGCTCCTGCGTATCTCCCAGATGAAGTTCCTCTTCCTTATCCGGTTCCGGCTCTCCATCCTCTCCTGCTTTCATCTCATGAAGCTCCATCTCTACGTCTTCTTCCAGATCATTCAGAGAAGTCGGCATACTGCTGATAATATGATGTACTTCTTTATAAGAAGACATGAATCTTTTCTGCGCCTGATTGATCAGCTCAACGATCCCATTCATCTCTTCCTGCACAGCCAGATATTTCTTTTTGCCTTCCAACAGCTTATCGTCAATCTCCGACTGTACGGATTCCACCTTCCGCTTTGCCTCTTCTTCTGCCTCCTGGAGCATTTTGTCACATTTTTCTTTGGTCTCTTTTTCCAGCGTATCTGCTTTTACCTGAGCTTCAAACACCAGCTTTCCAATACTCTCGTAATTATCAATATATTTCTGATATTTTTCCTTGATATTCTCCTCCAGCCGTGCCTGATAGTCCTCTTTCAGCTCAATGCGCTTCTGAAGTTCGGCGATCCGTGCATCTTTTTCTGCAAGCTGTTTCTTAAAAGTCTCCTGATTTTCCGATATCTCGTCCTTCAGCCTCTGGATCTGTTCCTGGACTTCCTCTTTGTCGTACCCCCCCATGAGAGTTGTCTTAAACATTTCGTATTCTGCCATAATACTCCACCTCTTAACTTTCTTATTGTACATAGCTACTGATGATCTTCCAGACGTCGTCCCGTTCAAATCCAAGCTTCCATTCCGCCACGCCTGCCAGTTCATATTTCTGGATCAGCTTCATCTTTTCTTCCAGAGATTCCTCATCTTCCAGCCACATCTTTAGGACACCGCTGTCTGTAACTGCTTCCGCATAATTCTGGGACACATCTGTATTCCAGTATACTTCCATGTTATATTTTTCCACATAAGCATCTGCCTGATCCATACTGCATACTTCACTGGTCACCATTCCATTATTCGCCTCTGTCCACAACCGGGTGTAAAAAGGTATGCCGTTTATCACTTTCTCCTTTGGCACTTCCGAAAGAGTCTGTGCGATCCCTTCTTCTACAAAGGGAAGGGAAGCTACGGAACCGGCAGTTTCAGAGCCCACCGTATGTTCATCATAACCCATGATGATCACATAATCTGCCACAATGCCCTGTTCTTTCCTGTTATAGAAAGCCGTGTACTGAGGTACCGGATTATCTACGGAAAGCACCAGCCCATTATTCCTGCAGGCAACAGATAATTCCCGTATAAACTGGATAAAATGCGGGGCTTCCTCCTCTGTCAGAGCTTCAAAGTCCACATTGATCCCGTCCAGATCCACCCGCTTAGCCTCAGAAAGAAGCATGTCAATAATGTGCTGTCTGGCACTGCGGACAGACAAGGTATCCAGAGTGCTTACCTCATCATCAAAATTGTCGATAAGCCCCCATACCTCCAGTCCCTTGGCATGGGCCTGGCTCACATAGTCGCTGCTTGCCAGTGAGGAAATATTTCCCTGGGTGCTGGTAACAGAAAACCAAGTGGGAGAGATCACGTTCACGCCTGTCATATTCTGGGTATCCGAAGCAAAAGCCTGATTTGCCGCTTCAGAAGTTACCTGGTGCCATGCAAGATTGATCTTATGATCCCGGGTCAGGCTGGTAAAATCTTCTTCATAGCTGCCTGTATACGTGTATTCCATTTCTCCCACAGAAGATAATGAACCGTTCTCCACATATCCGTCAATGCCATCCCTGGTCATTACCCTGGACCAGTTATCCAGTTCTTCCAGCAGGAGCATCTCTTCTCCCTGCTCCAGATCTTTCAGGATCGGACTTTTAATACCGCCCTGATAACGGATCTGGGTCTCTTCAGTAGCCTCCACAGTCTCTGCTTTGCCCCATTTATAGAAGATCACAGCCCTGGCCGGATCTTCATAGACTGTTCCCTGTATCTCCATATACTGTTCCAGGAAATCCAAAGCAATATAGTATTCCCCATCTATCTGCCGCACAATAGGATAATCTTCTGTAACTGTTTTTCCTGACAGCAGGTAGGTGTTGCTCTCCGGCTGGATCTCCAGGATCTCTTCAGGCAGGGTATATAACATCTGCTGTGTCTCCTGATCCCAGTAGAATCTGCCGTCAAGATCCTCTGTGACCACTGTGTAAGGAATATACGCAGTTCCATCCTCGATCCTGCCTTTGGAATCAGCTATCTTATCCTGCAGGATCAGAGACAGTTCATCCTCTCCACTCTGCTGGTAATAATCTGCCAGATCCATTCTGGCGTCTGAAGGAGTATATCGACGTATGGCACTTGTAATGATCCCCGCCGCTCCTACTAATATGATCAGAAGCAGGGCCACCAGGACCGGAGCCAGTCTGCTGCTGCGCCTCCTTCTCCTTTTTCTTCGTTTTTTTGCCATATCTCAGCTCCTTTTCTTCGTTCAGGAATGCCAATCTTATTCTTTTGGCTCATGTGTATTATAGCATATTTTTTCTTTCCGTCATTATTTTCTTCCAGGATTTCATGAATTTTTCAGTTTTTTTCTATTTTGTATACAATTGAAAGCTATCATCCTTTATAAGATCGAAGGACAATCCCCGAAGCTTTCCCTGATCATCCTGGATATAATCCCGCATATATCCTCCTGTCTCAGCGATCTGGCAGGCTTCCTCTATACGTTTTGCTGTTGTCTGTCTTCCATTTAGGAGCAATGGAATCCCTTCTCTGCGATAGGTCTTCAGTTCCCGATGGAGTCTTTTTATTTCTTTTTTTGTCATGTCTTTAACGCAGGTTTTCCCGTGATATATTATTTCCCTGCAGCTCCTTTCCCGCAAAATCATCTCCATTTAAAACTCCTTGTCTGATAGAAGAGGCGGTCCCGATAAAAATCACTCCTTGCAAAACTCCCTGTCTGATTCCCGATGACATAATAGTTATAGCAATTTTTCTTTTACACTTGGAATACGCGGTAATACAGAATGTATTTCCCGCCTGCAGCAGAATACTGCGACAATGAATCTGAAAAGAACAATCCGGATTTTCCGAAGGCTGCCGAAGTTTTCACCCCTTTCTGTATGTTCTACAGAGCCGCCTTCTCTATCTGAGGACCATTATACCATTATCCTCCGGCAATAGCAAGTATTTCCTTCTTTACAAGGCCGCATACCATAGTATATAATATAAAAAGGAAAATAGCATCTTAATAATCATGTTAGACAGGATGTGACTGAATATGAAAATAGAAAAAATCAATGAAAACCAGATCCGTTGTACCCTTACTAAGTCTGATCTTGAAGAAAGACATATCAGGCTCAGCGAACTGGCCTACGGCAGCGACAAAGCAAAAGATCTTTTCCGTGATATGATGCAGCAGGCCAACACAGAATTTGGTTTTGAAGCTGACAATATTCCGCTGATGATCGAAGCGATCCCCGTTTCGGCAGACAGCATTATTTTGATAATCTCCAAAGTGGAGGACCCGGAAGAGCTGGATACCAGATTTTCCAAATTCACTCCTTTCGGCGGTTCCGGCAGCAGTTCTGAAGGAACCGGCATTGAACTGGAAGGGGCCGATGATATCCTGGATATTTTCCGTAAGATTTATGAAGCCAAATCCAGAGCTATGGAAAAGCAGAAAAAAGAAAAGAGCCAGGAAGTTCCTTCTGCGGATCAGGCTGTCCAGCCTTCTATCTCTGTCAACCTTATGCGGGAATATACGTTCCCGACACTGGACGCAGTGATCGATGCAGCCCACGGGTTAAACAACTTTTTCACCGGTGAAAGCGCTCTGTACAAAGATACTCAAAACGGTTCCTACACTTTGATCCTTCATCAGGCTGAGACTTCTCCGGAAGATTTCAACAAAGTCTGCAATATGCTCTCCGAATACGGAAAAGGGCATTCTTCCTCTCCCGCTAAGGAGGCATTCTTAATGGAACACGGCGGCTGTATGATCCCGAAGGCCGCATTGAATAAACTTGCTCAAATATAAGATGTCTGTTTTCCGGAGTCAGAAAAGCTCCGGGGGAAATTCCCCCGGAGCTTTTTTTACTTATCCTTCCCTCTGCGGCCGATAAGATTATTTGTTCTCCAGATAGTCGTTGATCTGTGCAACTAACATATCACCGTTGATCCCATGGACCATAGCAGCCTCAGCAAGAGATTCGCCCTGAGCAGAAGGGCAGCCGATGCAGTGCATGCCGGCTCTCATTAAAATTGGAACGATATTCTCATCTAAACGGATCAATTCACCGATTGTCATCTCTGGTGTTACTTTCATGGATATTTTCCTCCTTAAAATGTTTTTCTGTATCATTATAATCTCTTTTTCAGGGATATTCAACCTTTTTTCTCCATTTTCTATAGAGCGTCTTTATAAGCTTCTCCCCCGGAGACAGCTCAAACGGCAATCCGACCATAGCGAATTGTATCAAATTTAAGACTTGTATTATGGAAACAAATATATTAGAATAAGCGTAGTAACTGAATTACATATTCAGAATTATAAAGGAGGGTACGAACATGGCATACGTAATCACAGACGAATGTGTAAGCTGCGGAACATGCGCAGGAGAATGTCCAGTAGAAGCTATTTCTGAAGGAGATTCCAAATATGTGATCGACGCTGATACATGTGTTGACTGCGGAACATGCGCTAGTGTATGTCCTACAGAGGCTATTGTAGAAGGCTAATCAGATTTATAAAAACAGGTTGGTATATGGTTTTATTCCTATATGCCAGCCTGTTTTCTTTTTCACCTGATAGAAAATATACATTTATGTTTGCTATTTAAACAAAGGATATATACTATGAGAAAAATCTTTTTCCATCTATTTCTGATCTGCCCCTGCGCCCTTGGAGCTGCAAGCACATTCATCGGATTACTCAGGAACCACCCTGCAGCCGATATTTTTTATAACGCCTTGGGCATTGTTGGTCTATACTATTTTATTATCAGTATCTTTGTATACATAAAATGGAATTCTTTAAATCAAAAAAATTAATCCCTGGCACGGCAATGAATACTTCCTTCAAAGAGAGGTTATCCATTATCCTCCGTACCAGAGCCGGCGGCGCTGCCCCATTCATCATATCTCAGAAATATTTATACATTCCCGATTCTGATTAATGGGGCAGCATCCTTTTCATCTTCTTTTATTATTTTTCTTTATTATCGACCCATGCAGCAATTTTCCCTTTCTCTGATTTTTTTCAGCCGAGGCAGCCACTTCTCTTCTGGACTGCTGGCAGTCCCGGATCCGCTGATCCAGTCTTTTATACCGGGCCTCCTCTGAGTCCTGCTCTTTCAGCCTCTGTACTACCAGTCTGCTGATAATATCCATAAATTCTGAAGGGATCCTTTCCGATTTCTGATCCCCTCCGGCGGTCTCCGGCTTTTTCTTTCTTTCCCCGGATTTCTTCTTGTCCAAAATCTGATCCGGATAAAAAAAGGGAGTCAGCTCTCCGATCTCCTTCAGAGAATACCCCCTCTTCTTCAGTTCTTTTATACTCAGAAATACCTGAATATCCCATCGGGTGTAGTATCTGTGTCCCATCTCATTTCTCTTGATCGGCAATGCCAGTTCCTCCTCCCAGTACCGCAGCACATGAGATTGAGTTTCCAGAAGTTTCACTGCCTGAGAAACGGAGTAAATGGTCTCCTCCATATACTGACCCCTTTCACATTTCCTCTCCACCCATTATAGCAGACCCCGTCTGAAATGCAAGAAAATATGTTCGACAAAAAACGTTGACAACTCCTATCCTGGATGATACACTAAGGAAAACAGCCAGGGAGCCCTGAAGGGCTGAGAGGAAGCGTCAAAGACTTCGACCTGTATTACCTGATTTGGATCATGCCAACGTAGGGAGTGTTATATAACGTAAGTAGAACATTTCTATATCTGTGTCCTGATCAGGCACAGATTTTTTATTGCGCAGAAAAGCATTTTCTCTCATAAGCCACTTCAGAAATTTCCCTGTTATCATGTCTAAAGGGAGGAAAACCTATGAGCTACACAACACAGATGGACGCTGCCCGCCAGGGGATCATTACCCCCCAGATGGAAGCAGCCGCAAAAAAAGAACAGATAGAGGTAAGAGAACTCCAGAAACTTATGGCCCAGGGCAAAGCGGTGATCCCTGCCAATAAGCTTCATACCTGCCTGGAGCCCAACGCGATCGGTTCCATGCTGAAGACAAAGATCAATGTTAATCTTGGCACTTCCAGAGACTGGAAAGATCTGGATATGGAACTTGAAAAAGTCAACGATGCAGTAAAAATGGGGGCAGAATCCATTATGGACCTCAGCTCCTTTGGAGACACCCAGAAATTCCGGAGGAAGCTTACCTCCCAGTGTCCCGCCATCATCGGTACTGTGCCGATCTATGACGCTGTAGTTTATTATCACAAACCTTTAAAAGAGATCACTTCCCAGGAATGGATCGACATCGTAGAAATGCACGCTAAGGACGGTGTGGATTTTATGACCATCCATGTGGGGATCAACAAAGCTACCGCAGGCCGTTTCAAAAAAAACAAACGCCTTACCAATATTGTTTCCCGGGGCGGCTCTATTATCTTTGCCTGGATGGAAATGACCGGAGAAGAAAATCCTTTCTATGAGCACTATGACCATATCCTGGAAATCTGCCGGAAATATGATGTAACACTGAGCCTGGGCGACGCCTGCAGACCAGGCTGTATCGCGGATGCCGGGGACATTTCCCAGATCGAAGAGCTGGTAACTCTGGGTGAACTGACGAAAAGAGCCTGGGAAAAAGACGTACAGGTGATCATTGAAGGTCCCGGACATATGGCCTTAAATCAGATTGAGGCCAACATGAAGATCCAGCAGACCATCTGTCAGGGCGCGCCGTTCTATGTGCTGGGACCCCTTGTTACAGATATTGCTCCGGGTTATGACCACATCACTGCGGCTATCGGCGGAGCTATTGCGGCTGCCAACGGAGCTTCCTTCCTCTGCTATGTAACTCCTGCAGAACACTTAAGACTCCCTGACGTAGATGATGTAAAAGAAGGGATCATTGCTTCCAAGATCGCTGCTCATGCCGCCGACATTGCCAAAGGGATCAAAGGCGCAGCCGACTGGGATCGTCAGATGAGCACTGCCAGGAAGAATCTGGACTGGGAGGAAATGTTCCGTCTGTCCATTGATCCGGAAAAAGCCAGACGCTACCGCGCACAGGCAAAACCTGAAAAAGAAGACACCTGCAGCATGTGCGGCAACTTCTGTGCTGTAAAAAATATGAACCGTATCCTGGAAGGTGAGATCGTAAGTATCTATGACGAGTGATTCCTGGCCTGAAAGCAGACCGGTCATACAGAAAAAATCCCAAAACTTTTCCGCATAATAAGAGAGACTTTTCCGGCAGCCATGCCTGTACATAAGCTGTCAGGAAAAGTCCCTCTTTTATTTTTTCATATTTACAAACTTTGTATAATTTGGAAGCCATACCAGATTCACCGTACCGATAGGGCCGTTTCTCTGTTTCGCAATGATGATCTCCGCAATATTCTTATTCTCAGAATCTTTATTGTAATAGTCATCACGGTAAATAAACATAACCACATCGGCGTCCTGCTCAATCGCTCCGGACTCTCTCAGGTCCGAAAGCATAGGACGGTGATCCGGACGCTGTTCTACCGCGCGGCTTAACTGTGACAAAGCTACCACCGGAACATTCAGCTCCCTGGCCAGGGCCTTTAAAGAACGGGAAATCTCTGAAATTTCCTGCTGTCTGGACTCGCTTCTGCCGCTGCCTGTCATTAACTGAAGATAATCGATAAAAATAATCCCCAGATTATGCTCCATCTTATATTTTCTGCATTTGGAGCGGAGCTCGGAAATGGAAATACCCGGTTTATCATCTATGATCAGATTGGAATTGCCGATGACATTTGCCCCTTCTATAAGTTTTGCCCACTCTTCGTCCTCCAGGTTGCCAGTACGGATATTCTGGGAATCCACTTTGGACTCCAGGGCCAGCAGACGGTTCACCAGCTGCTCCTTGGACATCTCCAGACTGAACACTGCTACGGTCACATTGTCGTGAAACGCCATATACTGGGCAATGTTCAGAACAAAAGCCGTCTTACCCATAGAAGGTCTCGCCGCCACCAGGATCAGATCCGAAGGCTGAAATCCGGAAGTCTTATAATCCAGATCAATAAAACCTGTAGGGATTCCCGTAACACTTCCCTGATTTCTGGAAGCCTTTTCGATCTTCTCTATGGCATTCAGCACCACCTGACGGATGGGAACATAATCTCCTGTTCCCCGGTTCTGGATCAGATCGAAGATCTTTTTCTCCGTGACCTCCAGGATATCCTGGGTCTTTTCCTGTCCCAGATAGCAGGCATTGCTGATCTCTTCTGTAGTTTTGATCAGCTTTCTCAGCATGGATTTCTCTGCCACGATCTCCGCATAATATTTCACATTTGCAGAAGTGATCACGGAAGAAAGGATATCCTTCATAAATTCCATGTCGGATATCTCCGGCGGAAGGTTTTTCTCTCTCAGACGTTCCTGAAGAGTTACCAGATCTACAGCCTTGCCCTCGTCGTGAAGTTCTACCATAGCTTCAAACACAGCGCCGTACTGCTGCTGATAAAAGTCCTGACCGGTAATGATCTCTGAAGCTTCCACAATGGCGTCTCTGCTCATGATCATGGCTCCGATAACCGACTGTTCCGCCTCCTGGCTGTGGGGCATGACTCTTTTCATTAATGCTTCTTCCATACTGAAGAAACTCCCTTCTCCTAAGCTTCTCTAACCACCACTTTTAGCTGGGCTGTTACCTGGGGATGAAGCTTCACAGGCACCATAGTAGTTCCCAGTTCTTTAATCGGAGAAGCCAGCTGCATTTTTTTCTTATCAATATCATATCCCAGCTGAGCCTTGGCAGCTTCTGAAATTTCCTTGGAGGATACAGAACCGAAAGTCCGTCCGTTCTCTCCTACTTTGATGCTTACTGTTACTTCTTTTGTCTCCAGTTCTGCCTTGAAGGCTTTGGCAGCTTCCAGGTTTTCTTTGGCCACCTTCTCTTCATGGGCTTTCTGAAGTTTCAGATCATTGATATTCTTAGGCGTAGCCTCTACAGCCAGTTTCTTTGGAAACAGCATGTTTCTGGCATAGCCGTCGCTTACATTTACAATATCTCCTTTTTTTCCCTGAGCTTTTACATCTTCCAGTAAAATTACTTTCATATTACTATGTCTCCTTCGTTAATCATCTGGTCAATTGTGATCTTAAGCTGTGAAACAGCTTCTTCTACAGTCGCGCCGGGAAGCTGGGCTCCCGCCATATTGATATGTCCGCCGCCGCCCATGCGTTCCATGATCAGCTGTACATTTACCTCATCAATGGCTCTTGCGCTGATATAGATCTTATTCTGATAATCTGTCAGAACAAAGGTTGCCTTGATACTGTCTATATTCAGCAGCTCGTTAGCAGCCTGAGAAGCCACTACCGTAGGACTGTCCACCCCTTCTGTAGGGCAGACCGCTATGGCAAAGCATCCTTTATAAGTTTCCACATGGCGGATCGCTTCCGCCTTGGCCCGGTAAGACTGGATATCATCCCGGAACATCTTCCGCACTCTGGTCACATCAGCGCCGCACCTTCTCAGGAAAGCCGCTGCCTCAAAGGTCCGCACACCAGTCTTGGAAGTAAAATTGTTGGTATCAATAATAATTCCTGAATACAACGCATCTGCCTCGATATTGTAGATACGGATGTCGTCTGAGAAATACTGGAGGATCTCCGCTACCATCTCACAGGCAGAAGAAGCATAAGGCTCTATATAAGAAAGCACTGCGTTCTGAATCACCTCGCTGCCCTGTCTGTGATGGTCAAGAACTACAATCGTCTTGCTCATGTGGAGCAGTTCCTCGCACTCTGTATAGCTGGGCTTATTGGTATCCACCACCACTACTACTGTATTATCATCTACAATATCTCTTGCCTCATCGCTGTCGATAAACATATTTTCATCATAATCCGGATTGTCCTTAAAAGTCTGGATAATAGGTCTCACAGACATGGTTGGATTATTCACCACAATATGGGTCTTTTTATTCAGGGACTTGGCTGCCCGGTAAATACCGATGCCGGCGCCGATAGAATCCACATCCGGTATCTTGTGTCCCATGACCACAACCTTATCCTTGCTCACCATAAATTCTCTGAGGGCATGAGCCTTTACACGGGCCTTCACACGGGTGCTCTTGCCCATCTGCTGGGATTTCCCGCCAAAGTAAGTCATCTGGTCACGGTCTTTGATCACTACCTGGTCGCCGCCACGGCCAAGAGCCAGGTCAATGGCGATACGGGCATACTCGTAATTCTGAGAATAACTGGGAGCATTGATCCCGATACCAATACTGATGGTCACTGCCATATCGTTTCCGATATTGACCGTCTTTACGTCCTCCAGGATATTGAACCGTTTTTTCTTCAGTTCCTCCAGGGAACGCTGACGCATGACAAGAATAAATTTATCTTTTTCCAGCTTTTTGATCAGTCCGTCTACCTCGCCGAAATATTTGTTCAGCTTTCTCTCGATCAAAGCCACCAGAAGAGATCTTCTGACTTCCTCTACACTGTTCAGGGCTTCCTCATAGTTATCCAGATACAGCAATCCTGTTACCAGCTTCTCGTCTTCTTTCTGGCGGATGTACCGGTTCAGTTCTGTCTCATCAAAAAGGTACAGTGCGGTCAGATCGTTCTGTCCTTCTGTCTCCACCAGACCGGATTCCTCCAGAAGCCGCCGGATAGATATGGGACGCATTACCGCCCGATAATCTTTTTCCTCATACTGAAAAGTTGCTTCCGCTTCATTCTCCCTGGGCAGCTTGTCTTTCGTCAGCTCAGGAAAAAGATTTGTCACTGACTTCCGGTACCTCCGACTCTTTCCGGAAAGAGCCGCAAAAGCATCGTTCATCCACAGGATCTTTCCATTATAGTCCAGCAGCGCATATGGCACGATAAATTCCTTCAGCAGGGTCTTCTGCACCTGGCCGTATTGTGTGGCGAAGGAGATCAGCTCGTTCATAATGACTGCTCTGCTGTGAAAGTACAGAAAAACCACGATCAAAATATAAGCCGCTATAAAAATGCTCACTAAAGCTCCGGCTCTTCTATTGACTGTGAATACCAGAATGTCCATGATGACCAGCAAAATTGTCAGTATCAGGGGCCACTGCATATAAAATTTCAGCTGACCTTTAATTCTTATTTTTCCGTCCATAACTTCACCTGCCTGCATTTTTAAATGCCATTTAACAGTCCTCCATTAATAGATATTCTGATATATTATACCATTATTTTAATAGCAGTACAACTAATTTTCTCCGGGAGGCCTTCTTACAAGATCTCCCAGTCTCAGAATATCCCGGACCGATGGGATAAGTGAAAATTTCTTCCCCTTCCCGATCATCGCGATACCTCGCTCATCCCGTTGCATTGCTACTCAATGACCGTTGCCGGTCGGATGTCCGCTCGCGCAAGCACGGCGGCAGTCCGGCCGGCGTATCGCACAAAAAAGAAAGCGCACCGCCTAGGCAGTGCGCTCACTTATATTAGTCCTGTACATAAGGCATGATTGCCATATGTCTTGCTCTCTTGATCTCTACTGTTAAAGCTCTCTGATGCTTTGCACAGTTTCCTGTGATTCTTCTGGGAAGGATTTTTCCTCTCTCAGAAACGTATCTTTTTAATTTATTTGCATCCTTATAGCTGATCTCGTTGTTTTCCTGTCCGCAGAATACACAAACTTTTTTTCTTCTGCGTCCTCCTCTTCTCTTCATTGGAGAATCTGGTCTGTTACCTTTTTCGTAAGCCATGGTCTTTACCTCCTATCAATATTTGCCGTCCTTTTAGCTGAAGGGCAGCTCCTCGTCAATTCCGTCCGGAATATTCATGAATCCATCTGCTGACGCGGCGCTTGGAGAAGGTGCCTCTGAAGGTGCGGGCGCTCCCATTGAGCCCCGTCCTACATGGCTGTCGCTTACAGCCTTGCTTTCAGCGAATTCCTGTTCCTCCACTACTACATCAGTGGTATAGACTTTATTGCCGTCCCGGTTGGTATAGCTTCCGGTCTGGATCCGTCCTGTTACCAGGATCTTAATTCCCTGACGGAAATATTTCTCTGCAAACTCTGCCTGTCTGCCGAATGCCACACAGCCGATAAAATCAGCCGTAGCATCACCGTCTCTCTTAAAACGACGGTCAACAGCCAGTGTGTATCTTGCAACTGCCGTTGCGTTTTCTCCTGCGGAATATCTCACCTCAGGATCTCTTGTTAAACGACCCATTAAAATTACCTTATTCATATAATCACCTCATATAATACTCAAACATACGTTATTCAGAATCAGTAATTTTAAATGGATTCTGATATGCGGTCTGCGGATTACGCTTCTTTTTTCACAACTAAATATCTTAACACATTATCCATAATGCGGACATGACGCTCGATCTCAGCAGGTGCTGTCGGGTCAGCCTCAAACTGGATGAAGTAATAATATCCCTCGCGCATTTTCTGGATCTCGTAAGCTAATCTCTTCTTACCCCATTCTTCAACTTCTGTAACATTTCCGTTGTAGCGGGTGATATAGCCTTTTGCCTTTTCTACTACTTCCGCACGAGCTTCATCTTCCAGCTTTGCATTAACAACTAATGCTAATTCATATTTGTTCATGCTTGTTGTACCTCCTTTTGGTCTTTTGGCCCCCTGATATCTTCAGGGAACAAGGATTGCAGAAGGTGTCGGGAAACACCCTTCTGTCCTGAAATAATATATCACGGTTGCTTATTTTAACATAAGACCCGGAGATATTCAAGCCTTTTTTTTCAATTCTTTGGTACTTTTTTCCACGGCTTTTCTGGCGATCATGATCTGATGGCCGCAGCCGGTGCACTTCAGTCTGAAATCCGCTCCCACTCTCAGGATCTCCCATTCACTGCTTCCGCAGGGATGCTGTTTTTTTAATCTGACGATGTCTCCTACTTCGTAATCAAACTTCATAACTTTTTTCATCACTCCTGTATCTGTGAAAATACTTCTCCGATGGGCTGGCTGATCACCAGCTGCGCCATACTGTCCCGGGGTGTGGGATCTCTGTTTATCACTACCAGATGGCTGCCTCTGAAATAGTCAATAAGAGAGGCTGCTGGATAAACGGAAAGAGATGTGCCTCCGATGATCATGACCTCTGCCTGAGATATCGCCCTGACAGATTCCTGGAGCACCTGGGAATCCAGGGATTCCTCATAAAGGACTACATCCGGCTTGATGATCCCGCCGCATTTTGGACACCTGGGCACTCCCTGGGTGCTTTTCATATATTCCACATCATAAAAAGCACCGCATTTCATACAATGGTTCCTGTAAACACTGCCATGAAGTTCCAGAACATTTTTACTTCCCGCCATCTGATGAAGGTTATCGATATTCTGGGTGATCACAGCCTTCAGCTTTCCTGTTTTTTCCAGAGCCGCCAGCTTTTTATGGGCCGGATTAGGCTGGGCCTCACAAAGCATCTTGGCCCGGTAGAAACGGTAAAATTCCTCCGGATTTTTCATAAAAAAGCTGTGGCTTAAGATCACCTCCGGAGGATAATCCCACTGCTGATGGTACAGACCGTCCACACTGCGGAAATCCGGTATCCCGCTTTCCGTAGAAACTCCGGCTCCTCCGAAAAAAACAATATTACTGCTCTCTGAAATAATTTTCTGCAGTTCTTCCACAGGATCTTTCTTCATAGCTGTCCCTCCTGATCTTTCCTATCTTCAAACGCTTAATATTCTCCCTCTCTTTTTGCCTGGACTACAAAACGGGTAGCATCATTTCCGGTACAGGTAGAAAGAGTAATAACTTTATCCTCTTTTGTCACATCCACTCCAAAGTCCACCAGAGACTGGGCCTTCATACTATCCAGATACTGTTGAAACTGCTGATCAGGAGCGGAAAACAAAGTATATACCTCTCCTGCCGCATCCACCACATGGCTGGAAAAAATCTCATAACGGTAATTCTTCTCCGGTGTGCAGATCCATATGTACCGTCCCGGCAGAGAATCCTGACTCTGGAAGTACTTCCTGAGCAGACCGAACATAGAACCGTTTCTCATATTGTGTCCGTAAATAATAGTGTTGCAGTCCTGAAAATCACTGCTGTTGGTATACTCGATAAATATGGATCCTGCTGCATTATAATTTCCTTCAAAGGTATGATGAAGATAATATTCATTATCCGTTCCCTTCATTACCGGATAGCTGATCTCTGTTCCCTCGATCTGGAGCCACGCAATGATATCCGGATTGATAGCCTTCAGGCTCTCCCAGTCAACCTCAGGAGGCACCGGGCTGTCCTTACTTTCCTGGGACTCATCTGTCTCCTCCTGAGGTTCCTCCCGGACATACTCCCGGATGCGGTCGTATTCCTGGGTTCCCGCCCGGTATTCCAGAAAAATCCTTCCTAATTGTACAGCTGAAAACACAAACACGCAGGCGGCAATGATCAATATGATATACCGTAAAATATCTCCTGCTGTTTTCTTTTTTTTCTTACCTTTGCTCATGTTCTGCTCCTGTCTTAATACAAGTTGTTATAAAATCCGTCATAATCCTCCGAAACGATACCGTTGCTGGGTACCAGCCGGCATAGATAACCTTCGGTATCCACAACTGCCCCCTCTGGAAGGACCACATTTTTATATACGGAGCAATATGCCGGATACTCTGACGTAGGATTCTTCTCCATCATAACGCCAAAGGAATAATAGGACTGCTCTCCCTCGCTGTATGGGTCTTCATAAGGAACCTCATATGTAATATATCCAAAGTCTTCTCCTGCTGCCTCAATGTCATAGGTTCCTGCCGGAAAATCTGTCCCTGCCGTCATAGTGCCGTTGACCTCTACCGTCTCCGTAACCGGATTAGGTGTCCGGTTCTCCAGATCCTGGGTCTGGGCATTCTCAGATACAAAAGACACCGGATTCATCCCATCCACACAGACCAGTGCCCCGGTAAACAAAGGGATACCTTCTGCCTGCTCAATCTCATATTCTTCTGTTCCAAAAGCTTCCCGTCTGTAGATAGAATGGGTATTGTCATGGACTTCAAAGCTGCTTCCCTCCGGACCTGTCACAGTATATTCTCCCTCCGGCATATCAATCCCTACCATATACATACCCGCCGGCAGCTGATTGTCCCAGTGTTCTCCCGTGGCCGGAAGCGCTTCCTGTATATTGTTATAATCATAATTATAGCTTACCACGGTTCCTCCTCCGCCCATGTTCTCCCGGACAGAGCTAAACACAGACAAGCCTGCCATCGCCAGTATGATCACCAGGATCATAACAGCCACCAGGACTATAGTCTTAGAAGGCTTGCTTTTTCTTCCTCCTGAAGTGGAAGAAAGATTCTTTATATTTTTAAAGTCTGTGCTCTGATAGCGTCTGGAACCGGCCTGCTGGGTGAAAGTCCGGGCTCTGGCTCCGTTTTTGGGAGCTGTCCCTGCTTTCTGCCTGGGATTTTCTGTTTTTGTCATCCCCGTGGTTCTATTCTCATTCAGCGCCGGCCGTCGATATTGTTTTACTCCCTGTTCTGTATGGACATGACTCATAGACTCCATAGAAGTATGGTCATATTTAGACCGGTTCAGACGGTCCCGATACATTTCATCAGACTTTTGGTTGTTCATACCGCACTCTGTACAGATACCGTCCTTCAGTTTGCCGCCGCAAAGACTGCAGGTATTCTTCATAACTCACCCTCCCTCTCTCTTTTTAACCCATTTTAACATATTTTTTCAGGAACTACACCCAAATCTCTGTAAAAAAAGAAGCCAATGACCATTTCCAGTCACTGGCTTTTCTGAAATAGCGGGAGTAGGATTTGAACCTACGACCTTTGGGTTATGAGCCCAACGAGCTTCCAGACTGCTCCACCCCGCGTCAATTATTTCTTATTAATATAAGTATAGTCCTCAATATATACTTTGTCAAGACTATGCCGGTTTTTCTTGTTCCCGCAGATCATCTGTGATATCTTTATCCTATAAATATGAGACCGTGGCATTAAACAAATTCACATGAATGTTTAAATATCCCTGACATATGTTTAATTCAGCGGCTTCCAAAAAGGAGCATATTATGGACCAGACTTCTAAATTAAAAGAGCAGAAAGACCATGGGACCTCTGTATTTCCCTGCGGACTGTATGAAATATTTGATGACGCTCCCTGGAACGGTGTGAAACATCACTGGCATGATGAGATTGAGATCCTCTATTTCATGAAAGGCCGTTTTAAGGTGACCATTAATATGGAAAGCTTTTCTATTGATCAGGAATGTTTTTTCTTTGTCAATCCGGGGGAGATCCATTCTGTAGAAGCTTATACCCCAGCTATCGAATCCGCCGTTGTATTTCACCCCTGTATCCTGAATTTTGAGCACTATGATCTGGCCCAGACCCAGCTGCTCCAGCCTCTTACCAAAGGAGAGATCCTGCTTCCCCGTTTTCTGGACATCACACATCCGGCATTTTCCAGGATAAAAAAGGAATATCTGGATATCCTGAACGTCTTTCATCAGACAGGCTTTTTTCTTTCCGGGGAATATGAAACTGTCACCGAAGATGTGTCTTCTCAGCTTTTTATCCGGGCAGGACTTCTGAAGATCCTGGGAACCCTTTCCTCTTTTTCCCTGCTGACCCATCCTGAAAAAACAGATGACTACCGTGTCCGGATCATAAAATCTTCTCTGGAATTTATACGGAATCATTACCAGGATAAAATTTACATACGGGACCTGGCTGAAAACGCCAATATGAATGAACAGTATTTCTGCCGTTTTTCAAGAAAATACTCGGGAAATCCCCGGTAACCTATATCAACGAATACCGGATCAAACAGGCCATCATCCTTCTTCAGACCACTGATGAGGCCATTATGGACATCTGTCTGGACTGCGGTTTTAATAATCTCGGGAATTTTCTCCGGGAATTCAAAAAGCACACCGGCTTCACGCCCCTCCAGTACCGGAAGCATTTTTCATCTAAAAAGTCATAATTTCGTAGT
The DNA here is from genome assembly GCA_019112785.1 of Candidatus Blautia stercorigallinarum. Taxonomy (GTDB): domain Bacteria; phylum Bacillota; class Clostridia; order Lachnospirales; family Lachnospiraceae; genus Blautia; species Blautia stercorigallinarum. Next base: position 40,437 of record DXIQ01000043.1, on the reverse strand, counting down.
TTTTAATCAAATATTTGCAAGACCTCCGTAGATTCTCACATTATAATGAGTTACCAGAAACAGGGAACTTCAGTTTCCAAAAGAACGAATATAACGGAGGTTGCAGAACAATGGAAAAGAAATGGTGGCATGACAAAGTAGCCTATCAGATTTACCCGAAAAGTTTTTACGATTCTAACGGAGACGGTATTGGTGATCTCCAGGGGATCATCAGCAAATTAGACTACCTGAAAGATTTAGGCGTGGATATCCTGTGGATTTCCCCTATCTATCCTTCCCCCTTTGCAGACCAGGGATATGACATTTCCGATTATTATAATATTGATCCTGCTTTCGGTACTATGGAAGATATGGACGAACTGATCAGAGAGGCCGATAAACGTCAGATGTATGTCCTGATGGACCTGGTGGTAAACCACTGTTCCGACGAGCATGAATGGTTTGAAAAAGCCTGTGAAGATCCATATGGAGAATACGGCAATTTTTTCTATATCGAGGACCGGAAAGAGGGAAAACTTCCCTGCAACTGGAGGAGTTATTTCGGCGGTCCCGTATGGGAACCTCTCCCGGGACACCCTGACAAGCAGTATATGCATGTTTTCCATAAGAAACAGCCGGATCTGAACTGGGAAAATCCCGCAGTCAGAGAAGAGGTTTACAAAAACATTAACTGGTGGCTGGATAAAGGCCTGGGCGGTTTCCGGGTAGATGCTATCATTAATATAAAGAAAGCTCTTCCTTATAAAGATTATCCTTCTGACAGAGAAGACGGTCTTTCCGACATCTCCCTGATGCTGGCAGACGCCCAGGGTATCGGAGAATTTTTAGGAGAAATGCAGACCCGGACCTTCGGTCCCCATGACGCCTTTTCTGTAGGAGAGGTCTTCAACCTCAAAGAGGGAGAACTTCCTGACTTTGTAGGAGACAAGGGATACTTCTCTTCGATCTTTGATTTTTCCACTACCTCTTTCGGAAAAAGTGACAAGGGCTGGTACGCCTGCAAAAAGCCTTCTCCTGACGACTATAAAAAATGTTTTTTCAGATCCCAGGAGGAAATGGGCGATATTGGTTTCTACTCAAATATTATTGAAAATCACGATGAGCCAAGAGGTGTCAGCTATTATATCCCGGAAGGCGAGGTCTGTGATGCCAGCAAAAAGCTTCTGGCTGCCATGTATTTCCTGATGAGAGGTCTTCCTTTTATCTATCAGGGGCAGGAGATCGGCATGGAAAATCTGGGTGTTGTTCCTCTTGACCAGGTGGATGACATCAGTGCTTTAGACCAGTATCAGGTAAGTCTGGACGCAGGACTTACTCCGGAAGAAGCTTTAAAGGTGATCTCCATCTACAGCAGAGATAATGCCAGAACACCGGTTCAGTGGACCAGTGAAAAGAACGCCGGATTTACAGAAGGTACCCCCTGGCTGATGGTAAACCCCAATTATACCTCTATTAATGTAGAAAGCCAGGAAAAAGATCCGGACTCTGTACTTTCCTTCTATAAAAAGCTGATCGCTCTCAGGAAAAATCCGGATTATAAGGAAACTCTGGTATACGGCGCTGTGGTTCCTTATCTGGAAGATCAGCACAATCTGATGGCGTACCACAGAAAGGGAGAGAAAGATCTGCTGGTGATCGGTAATTTCCAGAAAGCTCCTCAGGCTGCAGTCCTTCCTTCCGCCTGCAAAAATATCCTGCTGAATAATTACCAGGATCTGGATATAAACGAAGAAAAAACTACAGTACATTTAAAAGGCTATCAGGCTGTTGTGATCCAACTGTAATTTTCTCAGGTCTGCTTCCTTTTCACAGAATTTACACGGAATCCTCATAACATTGTCACAGAAAAAACACAGATTCCTCTTAAACTGAATGGCAGTAACAGGGAAACCAAGTTTTTACAGTAATGTGAAAGGAGCAGATTTCTATGAAAGCAAAAAAATACGGAAAATTACTGGCATTTGCTTGTGTTACGATGTTAGCTGCAGGCGCCCTTGCAGCCTGCAGTAATAATGAGGAAGACAGCAGCTCGGATTCTTCCAGCTACAGTTCCAGTACAGATTCGGATAGCTCCGAAACTGTCTCCGGCAGCTCTGATTCCAGCAGTTCAGACACCTCTCTAGATTCTTCAGAAGGTAACAGTGATTCTTATGATCTGGACTCTGAAAACTCCAGCTCCTACGACCTGGATTCCAATAGTTCCAGTTCCACAGGGGAATAAGTCAATCTATTGTCTCTGAACTGTTCTGAAACTATGATATCCTCAGTGTTTTATATTTTCTTTACAGGGAAGTGATCATTATGATGGGAGTATTACATATTAATGATAGGGAAAACAAAATTTCTTTAGACAGTCATACAGAACATAAAAAAATCGATCTTACTTCAGGTCAGTATATTTATTTTAAAGTAAAGAACAGCTGGATCCCGGTGATAGTAAAGTATTCTCCGGAATCGGGCCGGTGGTGTTTCTGCCATATGGAAAATATTAATATCAACGGCCAGGAGGCCATGGTCAAAGATTTTTATGACCCGGAGGATTCTGGCAGTCAGACATCTGATCATAGATGACCAAAAGTCTGCCTTATTCAGCTATAAAAAATGTCAGCTGAATGGGGCAGACTTTTTCAGCAAATTTTAGCTTGACTTAGATCATTATAAACACTAAACTAATTACATAGAAAATTTTATATCATGTCTCTCCCATATTCTTTATTCATATCGGGGATATTCTATTTAATTTCCAATAATAACATTTTTAATCAGGAATCGTTGGTGTACCATGTCAGCCACCGGGCGCAGAAAAAGAGGCTGGCACTATGGCCACGTACCGTGAATATTTCCATCTATCTTTACAATAGTATATTTACCTGGGGATCCGGGGGACGTGCTCTCACCCATTCCGAGCCCTTACGGAAAGGGGTGATTATTATGAGTACATACGAAGAAATGCAAATCTTACTTACCTTTGCGTTACTGGTTGTCGCAATTCTAACTTATACACATAAAAAATAGCCGTCCTGTTTCTTTGGCGAGAACTAACGACTATTTTTTATAGTTATTCGCCGGATCGGGTGACCTGCACTCACCTTCCGGCTCCCTTGTTAAATGTATTATAATCAGCTTCCCCGAGGTTGTCAAGTCAAATACCTTGATATAAATATACATGACAGCAAGTTAGCAGCGATGCAAGCATCGGGATATTTGATCCTCTTGACAGATCTACATTCCACTTTGGTTGTTGCTTGCGGGAATAAAAGCGCCTTAATACTTACCATATTTATCCAGTGTCTCAAACATTGCTTCCATATTCTCCGGTTTGCAGTTTTCCAGGGAACCATTAAAGTCGAAGAGGTAACCACCTCCCGGCGCACAGACATCCAGAAGCCTTTTTGTTTCCTCGATGATATCCTCTTTTTTTCCAAATTCCATACGGCTGATAGAAAGGTTTCCGCAGATAGCCGCTGTATTCCCAAGTACTCTCTTCGCCTCGGCCATATCCACATTTTCAAAATGATAGAAAACTTTTCCCTTAGGAACATCTGTCAGGAATTTTAATCTGCTGTTGTATGGGCCTTCTGTATAAATGTACGGGGTAACATCCATATCGATCAGAGCCATTATGATCTTGTGTAAAGGCCTCCAGTAGAACCTTTCATACTGTTCATCACTCATAAAGCCGTCCATGGCCTTGTGGAGCGGGAAGAACACTCTTTTTACCGGCATATCAACATAGCGGAAATACTGAAGAGCCTGGATCTGCTGCTGGGCAAACATTTCACAGGCCTTGTCGATATAATCTGCCATATCCGGGTCTGTCAGATCTTCAAAGATTCCCATGGTTCCCCGGAAATAATCCCCCAGAATATCATATGGCGCTTCAGAGGCTCCGGTCATCATAGGCGGAAATCCCATTTCTGTTAAAATCTTATTATATTTTGCTGTAGCTGCTGCCGCCTTGGCATCTTCTTCCCCAATCTGTCTGAGCTTTTGAAAAGTTTCCTGAATCTCATCACTATAGCAGGAGGACAGAAAGGTGGTATTCAGCACGATTGTAGGCGTCAACCTCAGACCAGCCGTTCCCGAAAGATTCTGATAGGCTCGCGGAATATACTTTCGCAGCATAAACCCGGTAAAATCATTGAGCATCTCCAGATATTCTTCCTGAAGCATTAATTCCCTCTCAATAATCTGATGAGAGCTGAAAGGACTGACCTTGGTACCAGGTCTGCCCGGCCAGTCGATCATAGTAGAACCTGCGATCTCGTTGGCTTTCCCGCTGGTAAATTGGGGCGTCAAACCGATATCTAACTGAGGATGGTCTTTGTGAAACTGCACTGCTGCCTGCCCGGCTTTGTCAAAATCATAATAGATATCCGCATAGCTGGAGCCATAGGCTCTCTGAATATAAGAAGAAAAGAATGCAAATACCGGTACTTTGTCCGGCGTTCCTAAATGAATTGCTGTTTCTACCCGATTCAGGCGTTCCTGATACAATTTCTGCTCTGGTGTTAAGGCTGTTGTTTCCGCTTCATTTTTACACATAAAAATACCTCCTCTTCTGTTTGATTCCGGGGCACAAGCCCCTAACTATGATGCCTGCGGATTGCTACGTGCTCTGCACTTTTTCAATCCTCCCTAGTATCATTAAATTTATTTTACCGCAGTTTTTTCATAATGGCCAGATGTAGCATATGTTGAAATTTATATTTTCTCATACTACAATATGTAGTATAAAAGTGTTATTTTAATTTACTATTGACTTTACTCTCTGAGAATATTATTCTAATGGTACAGATAATCTTATGCAGGAAGCCGCAGCTTCAAATTTCTTATGATTCTTACATGCGTGTCTATGCATGTTCTATATTTTCAGTCCCTTTCGGACAGCTTTCCATTTTAAACCAATCATTATCAGGATCAGTAAAACCCATTGTCTGTCTTTGTACTTTCTGCTATAGTAAACATAGCAGATCAGGCTTTTTGCATACCGTTTTACGGAAAGGAGCCTATGTCAAAAAATCCAACTCAGAAATCTGCTCCTACTAAAGAAAAACTTTCCTTCCCTATGACCGAAACTCATCTTCAAGCTCCGGCCAGGGTCTTTCAGGAAGAAGATGCTGCATTAAAAACTGTGATGCAATTTTTTGCAGAGGAGGTTCTTCCTTTTCTGCATATTTCCGGAAAGGTGGTAGGGTTCGCCCCCACTGAACTGGTGCGTCTGGATATTCAAAAATTTTTTCAGGATTTTAATCTGATCATGGAAGACACTTCCTGGAAACACTTTGAATTTCAGAGTACAGATAACGGGATTGAAGATTTGAAACGTTTCCGGGTCTATGAAGCAGTCACCAGCTACCAAAACGGTGTTTCTGTAACCACCTATGTACTGTATTCCGGAAATATCCGGCATCCTGTGACCCAATTTACAGAGGGAATTAATACTTACCGGGTCCAGCCCATCATCATGCAAAACAAAAATGCAGAGAAAACCTTCCAGGAACTTAAGGAAAAAGCCCAGGCAGGACGCCTTACCAGAACTGATCTGGTCCCCCTGACCCTCTGTCCTCTTATGGGCGGGGAAATGCCCCAGAAAGAACGGATCAAGGGTGCCTTTGAAATTTTAAAGGAATCTGGCGGACTCCTGGATCCAGATGAAGTACAAAAGATAGAGGCGGTGATTTATGCCATGGCAGAAAAGTTTCTAGAAAAAATGGATTTGGAAGAAGTAATGGAGGAGATCAGTATGACGAGACTTGGCGAAATGTTGGTAAACAAAGGGTATGGCGAAGGATATGATATTGGACATAGTAAAGGCGTAGAAGAAGAAAAACTGGCTGCAGCCAGAAATCTCCTTGGTCAGGTAAGTCCGGATATTCTGGCAAAGGCTTTGGAGCTTCCCCTTGATACTATTTTAAAATTAGAAAAAGAACGGGAATCATCCTCAAAATAAGGAGATAAGCGACACTTTTGTCTAAAAATCCGGCTCTGCCCCACAATATGAAAAGAACCTGTCCCATTAATCATATGTCAGGAATATTTCCGATTTTGATCAATGGAACAGATTCTTCTGTTTTTCCGGAAAATCTGCCCATTTCCGGCAGAAATTCTTTTTCTTTATTCTCCGATCTGATATGCTTTCAGATCTTCATCAATAATATTGTAATGTTCCCGGATGGCTTTCATTCCCTCCTGTACATCATTCTTGATCAGGCAGTCATATACTCTCCTGTGGCAGTCCAGCAGCCGGTCCCAGTTTTTCTGGGTAATATGCTGCGTATAATTACTGATCATTGACTCAAACAATTCTGAAAGGGCCTCATTTAAAAGTACCAGCAGATGATTGCCGGAAATCTGGATCAGATAGTCATGAAACTGTTTGTCCAGCTTTACTCTTTCTTGTGCCTGGCACTGATCGATCTTATCCAGGATCTCCTTCAGCCCTTCTCTGACCTTCTGTTCAGTATTTTTCGCTGCCAGAAGGAAGGCGCCGATCTCTATAAATCTCCGAAGCTGACTGATCTCCACATAATTGCTTTCCTTGGTAAAAAGCAGCACGGAAAAGAGACTGCCCAGACTCTGGCCCACATGATTCACAAGAAAATTTCCCTGGCCCTGACGGCATTCCAGCAGTCCCATATTTTCCAGAGTCCTTAAAGCTTCCCGGATAGAATTTCTGCTAAGGCCCAGAGTTGACATAAGTTCCCGTTCAGAAGGAATCTTACTGCCGAATTTCACATCTTCCTTTTTTACCAGTTCTTTGATATATTCAATCACCAGAAAATAAACTTTTTCACTTTCTCCTGTATTTTCTGTTTTTTCACCCATGTTTTATAAATCCCCTGTTTTCTAAATATGCTATTATGATATCTGCCGCCTTTTGGGTTCCTGTGACTCCCGCGTCCAGACACAGATCATAATCGTTTACATTCCCCCAGTTTCCTCCTGTATAAAACTTGTGGAACCGGGCCCTTTCTTCTTCTACTTTTTCGATCATTTTTTTAGCTTTCCGGGCAGAAACATTTTCCTGCTTTTCTATCCACTGTATTTTTTTATCCATATCCGCATATATGAATATTTTTACACAAGAGGGATCCTTACGGAAAATGTAACTGCCGCACCGGCCTATAAGTATACAGGAATGGCTGCCGCAAAGCTCCCTGATCTTCTGGAAAGAAACCTCTCCTGCCCGGTTTTCGCCCTGTTCCATGGCTATGGCATACAGCAGACTGTTTACCGGCTGTTCTTCATAAAAAGCCCGGACCTCTTCATAGTCAGGCTGGTCCTTGGCTATTTTCATCAATTCTTCTTTTCCATAGAAAGGAATCCCCAGCTTTTGGGACAGGATCATTCCTATCTCTTTGCCGCCGCTTCCGTACTGCCGTCCGATGGTTATCCTGAAATTTTCCATACCTGTTCTCCTTGATCTTTCCATTTTCTATACAGGAAGTCCTGCAAACAATGAAGCACCTAAAACCGTGAGAAGCCCTGCCACCGCAATGGCCAGACTGCTCATGGCACCTTCCACCGGTCCCATTTCCATGGCTTTCGCCGTTCCAATAGCGTGAGAAGCCGTTCCCAGGGCCAGTCCCTTTGCAATAGGTTCATGTATCCGGAATATCTTACATACACCTTCAGCAATGACATTTCCCAATATACCGGTAATAATGATCACCGCTACCGTGATGGTCACTACGCCTCCCAGTTCCTGGGAAACACCCATACCGATAGCTGTAGTGATAGACTTGGGCAGAAGGGTTACATACTGTTCATGATTCAGCTGGAAAAGCCGCGCCAGAAGATATACACTTCCCAGACTTGCCACAGTTCCGGACAAAATACCTGCCGCCACTGCTTTAAAATTCTTTTTTAGCAATGTAAGCTGCTCATAAAGAGGCACTGCCAAACAGACCGTCGCCGGAGTCAGCAGATAGCTGATATACTGGGCTCCCCCGTTATACTGATCATAGTCTACATGGAGCACCGCCAGGACTCCCATGACACAGAGGATCCCGATGAGCAGGGGATTCAGCAGCGCCAGCTTAAAACGTTTTTTCAAAAGCAGGCCGATCTCATAAGCCAGAAAACTTAAAACTGCGCCAAAAAATACAGAATCAGTGAGAAACTCTTTCATCTTTTTTCTCCTTTCCGATCATTGCCTGGGTTACTTTACCTGTCACCACCATTACCAGGACTGTAGTCACAATGGTTATCAGGATCACAGGAAGCCAGACAGGCTGAAGAGAAGACCAGGATTCCATCAGTCCCACCCCCGCCGGTATAAACATCACCGGCATGATCTCTATCAGAAAAGTGGCTGTCTCCCGGACCTGCCCCAGCTTTAACACACCAGTGATCAAAGCAGCCAGCATAAGAACCAGTCCATACACGCTGGCAGGCACAGGCAGAGGGATCAGCATATGGAGGATCTCCCCCAGAAATGAAATAAATAGGATAATACTAAATTGCTTTAAAAACTTCACTTTTTCCTCCTCATTAGTGGTAGTACCAGTCCATTATAGAAGCCTCTTCCATTAAAGTCAATGCTTCTGGAAAACATAGACATAATTTCTTCCCTGTGATAGGATAATATAGTAATGCTATATACGAAATAGAAAGAGAGGTCAGAATATGACAGTTGCAGAACGATTTTTAAAATATATTGCTGTGGATACTACCTCAGATCCTTCTTCCGAGACTTTCCCCAGCACCAAAAGCCAGATAGATTTTGCCAATATGCTGGCTGAGGAAATGAAGACAATGGGCCTTGAAAATGTCACTGTAGATTCCTACGGGTATGTTTTCGGGACCATTCCTTCTACTATTGATGATTATCAGGGAAAAATCCTGGGATTTATCTCCCACATGGATACTTCCTGCGCGGAATCCGGCAAAAATATCCGTCCCCGTATCATTAAAGATTACGACGGAAAGGACATTGTATTAAATGAAGAAAGAAAGATTGTCATGAGTCCCCGGGACTTTTCCAACCTTGCCCAGTATCAGGGACAGGATCTCATTGTCACAGACGGAACCACCCTTTTAGGAGGCGATGACAAAGCCGGTATCGCGGAGATCCTTACAGCCGCCGAATATCTTCTGGCTCATCCGGAAATTCCCCATGGTCCGATCCGGGTAGGATTCACTCCTGACGAAGAGATCGGTCAGGGTACAGATCATTTTGATGTAGAAAAGTTTGGTGCGGACTTTGCCTATACCATGGACGGCGGGGAATGTGGAGAACTGGAATACGAAAACTTCAACGCTGCCGAAGGGATCGTGGATTTTCATGGAGTCAGCATCCATCCCGGTTCTGCCAAAGGAAAGATGATCAATTCCCTGCGCCTGGCTATGGAGTTTGAGGCTCTCATGCCTTCTGATCAGCGGCCGGAATGCACCGAAGGAAGGGAAGGTTTTATCCATCTGGATGCTCTTCAGGGTTCTGTGGACCATGCCCGGTCAGAATATATTATCCGGGATCATGACATGGATCTGTTCCAGGCTAAAAAGAAACACATGGAAGACATGGCCCGGACCATGAATGCAAAATATGGCTATGAAGCTGTAACTCTGAAAATCCAGGACTCTTATTTTAACATGAAAGAAAAAATAGAGCCCCATAAATTCCTCATTGACAACGTTTTAAAGGTATACGAAAAACTGGGGATCCGTCCCCAGATCCAGCCTATCCGGGGAGGTACAGACGGCGCCCAGCTTTCCTTCAAGGGACTTCCCTGTCCTAACCTGGGAACAGGGGATCACAACTGCCATGGACATTTTGAATTTGCCTGTGTACAGGCAATGGAAAAATCTGTGGAAGTGATCATAGAGCTGATCAAGCTCTGGCAGTAAAGAATCCCTTTTCAGCCCGCCTTAAACCTGTACAAAATTGAAAGAACCGTTCATTAAGGGATTGTCAGATTCCTGTTTTCCCTTTATGAACGGTTCTTTTTTATTCTGTGGAGCTGTCTTCGCTGTCGCTTTCAATCGCCTGGGAAGATCCTACAGGCTCCGCTCCCAGATATTCCTCCAGGGTAATATCCTGCTCATAGATCTCCTTAGCGGCTTCTTTGCCTACATAACGATAATGCCAGGGTTCAAAGATAATCCCGGTAATATCGCTTTTATCCAAAGGATAGCGGAGGATAAACCCATATTTCCAGGAGTTTTCCATCAGCCACTGCTGATCCTCGGTCTCCATCTGCTTCTCGTCCAGGTTCATATATTCCGAAGATACAATATCCAGAGCCAGACCGATCTGGTGCTCGCTGGTACCCGGCACCGCCACTACGGTTCCGGCCTCCACTGCTGCCTGATCCTCCGGCAGACCTTCTTCTGCCATGACCCGCTGTATCTTGTTCTGATAAAGATATTCCTGGGTATCCCAGGCCCTGAACGCAGAACAGATCACCGGATTGCGTCCCGCCGCCCGGGCAGCCGCAAACATATCCTCCAGATCGTCCATGATCCTGGCATCCACCTGATATCCGTTGGAGTCAATAGTTTCCGTTGCCACTTCCGGAACATCTTCCTGCGTCATAGGATTCTTGGCGTTTACCAGTTTCAGGTACCACTGGTCCTTTTCACTTTCATCTGCCAGTTTCAGACCATTCTCCTCTTCCTTTTCTTTGGACTGCGCCTCCTGATTTTCCTTTGCAGCCTGCTGTTCCGCATAAGCCTGGGCAACTGCTTCCTGGTGTTTTGTTTTCACCACATTTATCACACCGGCAAGGACTACAAATAATACCAGCAGAAAGATCCCTACCCTTCGGTTTCTCTGCCGTATCCTCTTAATATCGCCTCTGTATCTGCGCCTGTACCTTGTGTGTCTTTCTGATCCCATATAAAAATCCCACCTTATCTATCTGGTATACCTCTTTTCCGTTTTCATACTCCCTTTTTTCCCGGCTTTCCCAAAGCCGGGAGCTAGTATACCGCAAAGCAGGGAGCCAAGCGAATATTTATATTCATTTGGCGACTGCCGACGATACTAGCCACTCTGGGGCTAGTATACTGCAAAGCAGAGAGCCAAGCGAATATTTATATTCATTTGGCGACTGCCGACGATACTAGCCACTCTGGGGCTAGTATACCACAAAGCAGGGAGCCAAGCGAATATTTATATTCATTTGGCGACTGCCGACGATACTAGCCACTCTGGGGCTAGTATACTGCAAAGCAGGGAGCCAAGCGAATATTCATATTCATTTGGCGACTGCCGACGATACTAGCCACTCTGGGGCTAGTATACCACAAAGCGGAGCATTACGCGAACATTTTATTACAATTTTATGAAGAAAAGATTACCAGATACAGGTAAGTATTCCACTATTTTCCTTTTTTATACCGGATCCTGCCCGATATCCCAGACGCTTCTGAGCCGGAGATTCTCCGGTTTTCCTCTCAGGATCTCCACAGTCTTAGAGCCGCCGTTGAGATCAAAATAGTTATCGGATAATACCAGATCCTCCTGATCATTGAGGATTTCCACGCTTTTTGCATAGGTTTCCGCTTTCACCGTGATCCTGTTATCTTCTACTGTACAGGACAGCCTGGGATCTTCATACCGGAAATATTTAGGATAAGAGAAGATCACCGTTCCTTCTGAAATCTTCTCCTCTCCTTCCCAGGCCTGATAACTGACGTATTCTTCAAACACATTGATATCCGGCAGTTCTTCCTTCTCCAGCCAGACGCTGGAAAGAGGCGGGACCAGGAGCTCCTTTTCTTTACTCCAAAGGATCCGGGCCTTTGCATTGCGTACCTGCCATTTCACTGTCAGTTTTTTCTCCGCCAGAGTCTCATTGGAAACATTCAGATGAATAGATTTTTCAAATTCAAAATGCTGCCGGTTCATATTGGCTTCCTGTGTCATCCAGCTTTCCTCCTGGCAGGACAAAAGCACCGGAGCAAAAAATCGCCTGGCGTAATAGTGAAGAGCCTTCCAACGGCCGTGATAATCAATAGAGGACCAGGAGATCACCGGCCAGCAGTCATTGACCTGCCAGTATACAGCACCCATGCACCTTCCCCGGTTTCTCCGGAAATGTTCCACCCCATACCGGATGGCGTCTGCCTGGAGAAGCTGGGAAGCATAGATCACATCTGAGAAATTTCCCGGATACCGGTAAGTCTGCTGCATATAGTTCATGATCTTTCCGTTGGCCCCGTAATTTCTCTGGTGTTTTTCCATAATATAGGAAAACAGGTTCCAGTCCCTGGGATCATCGGTAAAACTCTCGATAGTCTTTTTGCTGGGAAGAGCCTGGAAGCCAAACTCCGAGATATACCGGAAAAAGAACTTCCGGTACTCTGAAAAAGGCCTTCCTCCATGCCATACCTTCCAGTAATGGACGTCTCCCCTGTCGGGATCGTTGGGATTGTCAAAGGAGCCGCCGGAAGAAGGACTTGCGGGCCAGTAAAAGGTCTCCGGATCGCATTTTCTCAGGATCTCCGGAAAGATCCTCTCATACATGAACAGATAGTCCCGGACTTCGGAATGCTTGGTAACCCAGCACCTTTCATCTACAAACATCTCCATCTCATTATTGCCGCACCATAGGGCCAGACAGGCGTGATGGCGGATCCTCCGGATATTGTCTTCCAATTCCCTGCGGATATTGCCTTCAAACTCCGGCGTCAGCTCATAGACCGAGCAGGCAAACATAAAATCCTGCCATACTGCCAGTCCCAGCTCATCACAGATGTCATAGAACCAGTCGTCCGGATAAAAGCCTCCGCCCCATACCCGGATCACGTTAAAATTCGCTCTTTTACAGTCCTCCAGCAGCTGCCTGGTCTTTTCTCTGCTCCTGTTCCCCAACAGGTGCTCCTCCGGTATATAGTCGGCTCCCATGGCAAAGAAAGGGATCCCGTTGATCTCATGGGCAAAACTTTCTCCCCACTGATCTTTTTCTCTTCTCACTGTCATCTTACGAAGACCGATCCTTCTTTCCCAGCAGTCCTCCGGCTCACCGTTTCGGTAAAGCACCGCCCGGACCTGATACAAAGGCTGGTCTCCCAGACCATTTACCCACCAAAGCTGAGGATCCGGGATCCTGAGGGTACCGGATCCGTCCAAAGACAGCCGGGTCTTGAAAACTTCTCCCTGGGGAGAAACAGCCGAAACCTGGATCTGATAGTCACCTTTCCGTTCTTCTTTCCACTGGATCTGAAAATCCAGAAGCCAGTCATTTTTTTCCTGGCGCTGCCGGATATACACATCTTCCAGGGAAGCGTTTTTTACATAGCACAGATATACCGGGCGGAAGATCCCCGCATCGGGAAGATGGGCGCCCCAGTCCCAGCCGAACATATAATGGGCTTTGCGCAGGTGCATAAATCCTTCGTAAGTATCCTCATTTCCGATATTTTTATACTTTTCGTAGGCCTGGGCAATGAACTTCAACGGAGAGCGGAAGATCACCTGGAGCACATTATCCTTTTTCAGATACTCTTTTACCTCATAGTCCCAGGTTCTGTGCATGTTTTCTGCATGTCCCAGATAGGTTCCGTTAAGCCAGATATCCGCCACAGTATCCAGTCCTTCAAAGGAAAGGAACACCCTGGCATATGCTTTTGGATCTTCTGCCGTAAATCTGCACTGATACTCATAATCTGCCTCCATAAGCGCGCAGATCTGATCTTCATTATCCTTCCAGTAGGGATCCGGGATCTCTCCGTTTCTCAGAAGATCTGTATATACAGATCCCCAGACTCTGGCTTCCCTCCAGTTTTCCTCTCCTGCCCTGCGCATACTCCAATTATCTTTTAATTCCAGTTTTTCCATATAACCTCCTATCCGATAAGAAAGGGTCCTTCCCTATCCACTGCCATACTGCAGGCTGCACCAGGCAAAGCCTCTCCCCTGTCGCTGCCCGTTGCCCGTTGGCCGTTAAATGGTGCTGCATGCCAGTGACATGCGTCCAGTGCGGACCGCAGCAAAGCGAAGACCTGCCCGTGCAAGCACGGCAGGCGTTTGCCGGATGTATTGCTCAAAAAAAGCCGCCGCATTTATGCATATTTCTATCCTGCTTAAATGCGGCAGCTCCTTATCTCTGTTTTATCTCTTTCTTATATATTGCTTATTTTGTGGCTTTCCACTCGTCGATCTGTCTCTGCATCTCATCAATAACATCCTGGATACCTGTAGCTTCCAGTTTCTTCTGAAGCTGCGGCAGGTATTCTTCCGGATCTACACTTCCGGTATACAGAGATTTTCCAAACTCGTCCAGTACGTTTCTGAATCCGGCTACCTGTGTGCTTACCGGCTCCAGATCAAAGTCGAAACCGAAGGACGGAGCTTCCTGGGAAGCATCATTGAATTCCTTAAAGGTCGCCCATTTGTCCAGAGGCTCATTGTCCATTACATAGGTATTGAACAGACCGCCCTGTACCCAGTAAGGAGCAGAGTAATCTTTCTGTTTCTCCGGGTTTAATTTTGCCTTGTAATCATAGATATAGTCTTTTCCTGCTGCTGCGTCTTTTTCTTCCTGTGTAGCTTCAACTTTCTCCCAGTGAACACCCTCAATACCATAGTTCAACATGTTCCTCAGCTCCTGGTCTGTATTGATCAGGTTCAGCAGTTCCATAGCCTTCTCCGGATGCTCGGAATTCTTATTGATAGCTGTCAGAGCACCTCTGGCAGAAGCATTGGTGATCTGTGTATCCATGATCTGGGTGGCAACAACTTCATAGCCAAGGTCCTTGCCCCAGGTAAGTTCTGCGTAAGGCTGTCCATCACCTTTTGTTACAAAACGTTTCACAGATTTATCATCGGAAGCAGTAGCCGCATCTTTGTTGATATAGCCTGCCAGATAATATTTCCGCATGGTATCCAGTGTGGATTTCATTTTCTCTGTCTCAAATACATTCTTTACAGTCAGGGTGTCGTCCCCGTATTCAATACCTACCGGATCCTGGATCTTATCCATATAGGTAGGCGCTGTATAGTCTTTTGTCAGATACATAGGAACAACATCCGGCTCATTTTCTTTAATAAGCTTCAGGTATGGCTCCAGATCCTCAAGAGTATGGATATCCTGGTAAGGAATGTTGTATTTATCTACATATTCTTTGGTAAATACCCACATAGGACAGCTTCCGATCTCTTTTTCACTTGGAACACCGTAGGTCACGCCGCCTACTTTGGCAGCTTCCCAGAAACGGGGATCGATCTTGTCATACATCTCTTTACCTTCTGTCTGGAGCAGGTCATCCAGTTCCAGGAAAGCTCCCTTCTGAGCATTCTGGAGATAATCATTTGTCCAGGAGCAGGTAAAGCACAGATCCCATTTATCTCCGGTATTGATCACAACCTGCATCTTCTGGTTATAATCGCCCCAGCCTACTTTCACTACGTCCAGCTTTACCCCGATCTTATCTGCCAGATAATTATTAACTTCTTCAAAAACCTCATCATCATCTGCCTGGGCGTCTCCTACCTGATACCAGGTCAGTTCTACGATCTCTTCTCCATTTGCATTTGTCTCTGTTTTCTTGCCGCAGCCTGTCAGCATACCTGCCGCCATCACACCGGCCATAGCAAGGGCTCCGATTCTTTTTGCGTACCGAAACTTCATAAAATTATATCCTCCTCAAAATTTATACATTTCTTATTCCTTCACTGCGCCGATGGTCAGTCCGTTGACAAAGTATCTCTGGAAGAAGGGATAAGCAAATATGATCGGCAGTGTGGAAATTACCACGATAGCCATCTTAATAGTCTCTTTTGGCAGGTTTGCCGCTGCCTGGATACCATCTACACCCATCATAGACTTGTTGCTGGCCAGCCAGTCAATCGAGTTCTGGATCTGCATCAGCAGGAACTGAAGAGGAATCCAGGTCTTGTCGTCTATGTACATCAGGGCGTTGAACCAGTCGTTCCAATACCCCAGTGTAAGGAACAGGCCGATAGTCGCCAGACCAGGCATAGCCATGGGGATAACGATCTTAAAGAACAGCCTCCATTCAGAAGCCCCGTCGATCTTTGCGGATTCTACTACTGAATCCGGGATACTGGTCTTAAAGAAAGTCCTGAGCACGATAACGTTAAATGAATTCATGCACAGAGGAAGGATCAGGGCCCAGACGCTGTTTTTCAGCATCAGCACCTTTGTCATTACCAGGTAATTGGCAATCATACCGCCGGAAAACAGCATGGGAACTGTGATCACCTTGGTAAAGAAAGAACGGAAAGCATAGGTTTTTCTGGACAGGGAGTATGCATAAGTTCCTGTCAGAAGGAGACCAAGAACCGTTCCCACTACGGTAACCAGGATCGTCACGCCGTAGCTTCTCAGAATATTTTCACCAGCATTTATAATGTACTGGTAAGCATACAGACTCCACTCCTCCGGTATGAAACGGTATCCGTTCATAGTCAGAGATTCTTCGTCTGTCAGTGAAATAATGATTACAAAGACGAACGGGATCACACTTAACAGTGATAAGATCGTAAGGATCAGATTAAACAGCACATTGGTTGGCTTCTTGATCTTATTGTATTCGCACTGCTGATCTTCCATTTTCTGGATCTGTTTCTCCCTTGTCCGCTCTTTCATCTTCTGTTTCAGACCTGAAACTGACATCTCTTTTTCTTCCTCCTTTCCTAGAATAATGCGTTTTCATTGTCGATCTTGGATACGATCTTGTTGGCGATCATGATCAGGATAAATCCTACTGTGGACTGGAACAATGCCGCAGCGGAACTCATACCGATCTCTCCGTTAGTCTGCAGAGCACGGAAGATATAAGTATCCAAAACATTGGTTACCGGATACAGCGGTCCGGAGTTCATAGGCAGCTGATAGAACAGACCGAAGTCCGCTTTGAAAATGCCCCCTACTGCCATGATCAGCAGGATGGTGATAACCGGTTTCAGCAGAGGAATCGTAATATATTTGATCTGCTGCCACTTGGTAGCACCGTCCAGGACTGCCGCTTCGTAATAAGTCTTGTTGATACCGCAGATAGAAGCCAGGTAAACAACTGTATTATAGCCGATACCTTTCCACTGGCTCATGAAAATAATGATGAAAGGCCAGTAAGCCTTTTCTGTATACCAGGCGATCCCATCATGTCCGAACTGCTGGAGTACTGCGTTGAAATAACCTTTCTCAGGATTCAGGAAAGCATATACACAGTAGCTGACAACAACCCATGATAAAAAGTAGGGAAGGAACATGGCGCTCTGATAGATCTTGGCCATTCCTTTGTTTCTCAGTTCATTTAATAATAAAGCCACGATAACAGGAAGCACAACACCGAGAATGATAAAGGTAGCATTGTATAAAACCGTGTTTCTCAAAATGATCCAGGCGTCGCCGCTGCTGAACAGGAATTTGAAGTTGTCCAGTCCTACGAATTCGCTGGAAATAAGACTTTCAAAGAAGTTTCCTGACAAACGATACCGTTTGAATGCTACCAGGATTCCGAATAAAGGCAGATATGCAAATAAAAGGAACCAGATCGCACCAGGCATGCTTAAAACAAGAAGTTCTTTGTTTGTTTTAAGACGGGTGAAAAAGGACACCTTTTTTGCCTTTTCTTCTCTTTTCACTTCTTAACCTCCTTTTGCACTTACCATAACCGCCGGCTTGTTATTTTGTGCTTTTGTTTGTTCACATCTATAACTATACCGGATAAGTCCTCCAAATCCTAGTCGAAAACTTCCAGTTTTCCTGGACAGATTCTAGCAGGTAAAAAACAGGCACTGGACAGATTCCAGGTAAAAAAACAAAAGAAAACTGAAATTTTTCCACCTTTTATAGGAAAAACCCTGCGGGTTCCGGTATTTTTCATAAATATCCGTAATCCCCGCAGGGTTTTTCCTGTTCATTTCTGCTGATCCCAAAGGAACCTAATATTTTTTCATATTTCTCAGAGAAGCCGGCGAAACTCCGTAGCACTGTTTAAATTTCCGGTAGAAATAGCTGGTATCCGGATACCCTACTTCTCTGGCGATGTCGTTGATCTTCATGTTGGTATTCAGGATCAGATCCTTTGCAATGGAATTTTTTACATTATTCAGGTACTGGGCAAAAGAAGAGCCTGTCTCTTTCTGAAAGATCTGTCCCAGATAGGAAGCGTTCATATGATACTTATAGGAAAGGGTCTTTAGATTCATATCCTCTTTATAGTTCTTCTGCACTTCCTCCATGATCTGCCGTACCACAGGGGTATACTGGGAATCTTCTGTGTGAAGGTAGGTGATGATCTCGGAAATCTCTGAGATAAATACAGCTTTCAGCCCTCTCAGATCCTCTGCCTGATAGATCTTCTCGATCATTTCAGAAACTCCCTGGAGATTGGTAGACTGGGTCAGCTTATATTCCCCCTTGATGTCCTGAAGGATCATAACGATCTTCAGGGCGATCTGATAAAGGACGTCTACTTTTACTCCGGATTCCAGATTATTGATAAACAGGTCCTCTATGTATCCTACCGCACCTTCTCTGTCTTTCTTAAGGATCATCTTCCGCAGGAGCCCTTCGTCAATAGCCCCGTCTCCCCATTTCCGGTCCTGGATATCCGCTTCGCTTATACAGCTGCCGTATCCCTCCAGCATTTTATACTTCTGCAGTCTGGAAGCGGTCCCGTAACATTTTGGCAGCATTTCATAATCCTCTATAGGAGAAGTCACGGTCAGAAAACTCATGATCCCCATCTGACTTTCCAGACGGTCCTGAAATCCTCTGTAAAATTCTGTGACCTCCCTGTCCTTCGTTTCCTTTCCTGCATACAGAAGGAGAAAGAGGGTATCTGTTGCCAGATAAATGGCCTTGATCTTTTCCGGTTCCTTCTGAAGAGCAGCCAGCACGTCACTGAGGCTTGCCTTTTCACTGAGAGTTCCTGTATCTACCTTCATCAGGGAAGGATAGACTTTCTCCCCGGTCCCGATCTTCGGCAGCATCTGTTTAAATCCCGCCTCTCCTTCCTGGCTCAGCTTTCCCTTCAGGAAGCGGTGCCATCCGATCTTATCCTCCATATTCCCGGCACTTTCTCTATCCATCTTATCCAGATGTTCTCCTGCGCTTATCAGAGCCTGCTGAAGCTGCTCTTCATTAATAGGTTTCAGGATATATTCTTCCACATCCAGTTTCAGGGCCTTCCTGGCATATTCAAATTCATCATAGCCTGACAGGATCAGAAATCTGGTCCTGGGGCTGATCTTCCGGATCTCTTCCAGCAGCTCCAGCCCGTTCATCAAAGGCATTTCCACATCTGTTACCACAATATCCGCCGGTTCCTTCTGAAACATTTCCAATGCTTCTCTTCCATTGTGGGCCATGGCGGTCACCTCCATGGAAATCGCCTCCCAGTCCACAATATAGCGGATCCCCTGGAGAATGAATTCCTCATCCTCCACCAACATCACCTTTTTCATCTTTTTCATTCTCCTCTATCTTTATTGTAACAATCACCAACAGGCCTTTAGGTGCAGCCGCCTGCAGAAGAAGTCCATACTGATCTCCATAAACTGCCTTAATTCTTCTGTTGACATTTGCAATTCCGATAGACTTGTCTTTTCTCTCCTCCGGAGAGTTTTCCCTCAGCTCTGTATTTTTTCTGTCGATCTCCTCCTGAGTCATTCCGATTCCATTGTCCTGGATGTAGAGAGAAAGAACTTCTCCCTCTGCCTCGGCCCAGATCTTCACCAGATTATCTTTCCGGTCTCTTTCAATGCCGTGGATAAAATAATTTTCCACGATCGGCTGGAGGACAAACTTGATAATAGGTTTAGACAAAAGCTCCACTGGACAGGATACCTGGGAAGAAAAGCTGCCCTGATACCGGTACTCGAAAAGTTCCATATACTGTTTGCAGTAATCCAGTTCCTGACCCAGAGTGATCACATCAGCCTCCTTCAGCTGGCTCCTGAATAAAGTCACCATACTATAAAGCATTTTTCCTACTTCCCGGTCCCCGTTGCAGATAGCTTTCATACGGATAGCCTCCAGGGTATTATATAAAAAGTGGGGATTGATCTGGCTCTGGAGAGCCTGCATCTGGGCGTTTTTCCTCTCAATTTCCGCCAGATAGCTTTTCTGGATATACAGGTTCAGATCTTCGCACATTTTATTAAACTGATCCGCCACCATATCCAGTTCATCCCCTTTTTTGTTTACCTTCAGTCTGGTCTGAAGGTTTCCCGTTGTCACCTGGTTCATGGCATACAGGATAGAATCTACCCTTGCGGTAAGACGCCGGACATAGTAGCCGATCCCCAGGATCCCCAAAGCCGCTGCCGCTACCCCTGCCGCCAGGATCATAGCCAGAGTCCGAAAAGAAAGGGCTGACGCCTGGCTGATATTCAGGAACGTATAAGCGGTATAAAAATTTCCCGACTCTTTCAAAGCAAGATATCCGCTGTCTTCCATCCTTTTCTCCCACTGCTCTACCGGAGGATCCTGATAGATCACCTGGTCATTCTGGTTGCAGACAGTCAGATCTGTATATGGATTGTCCTGGATATTCCGGAATCTTCTCTCTCCTTCAAAGGTAAAGATCATACAGCCTGCCCCGGTCATATTGTCCGGATCCCGGATTTCTTTGACATAGAGCAGTTTTCCCTCCTCCTTAAAATCCGGCTCCTCTATCTCTTCCAGCCTGGCTTTTCCGTCTTTGCCGGGATAAAAGATCTGCTGAGGATAACACCTGGTCAGATTCAGGGTATCATAACTGATGATCTCAATACATTCCAGATTTCCGTATCCTTCAAAAGCATCGTTGATAAAATCATAGATCCCTCTGTATGCCAGGTTGTCTTCCGCGGAATACCGGTCCAGTCCGTATTTCAGATATTCCTCCGGTCCCAGGCTCAGATAGGCCAGCAGATCTTCCAGTTCTGTTTCCGTACGGTAAAGATCCTGGAATAAATAATCGCTGGTTTTCTCTGTCTCTTCAATATACTCTGCGGCTTCCCGGTTGATCCGCTCCATAGCCTGGCGGTTATTTTCCAGGATCCTCTTCTTAGAATCTGAGATAAAATAGACTACCAGGACTGAAACAATGCACAGCACGATAGCCGTATAAGACCAGAACATTTTAAAATAAAGCTGTGCCGGTTTTTTCTTTTTCATAGCCTCCCCCCTATCTGTTCCATAAACTGTCCGCCCTCTGCCGGTTTTCCCGGTCCGGGAGCTTTCCTTTCTTTTCCGGCTGTTTACAGCAGGAAAAGAGGGTGCAAATTAATGCCCCTCTTCAATAGCTCTCAGGACTCTCTGGTTCATAAATACTACCATGAATCCATATATACTTGCAATAAATAGAATAAAAGTTCCCGCCTGGATCTCCAGCAGCATAAGCACCACTGCCAGCATAGCGGTATTTCCCAATGTGATCACCGGCCTGGTGATACACAGGCAGAAAGCCCCTTTAAAGATATCCCGTATCTTCATCTCATATCTGGAAGCCAGCAGATAAAGATCCGGTGTCAGGATCACTGCCCCGGCAAAAAGGATCCCGAAAAGGATCGCCAGAGGCAGGATGGGCATCTGCACAGAGAAAAACTCTGTATTTGTCCAGAATATCCAGACCAGGAGAAGCTGCAGGACAGCTACTCCCATCTTTCTTCCCCAGGAATCCAGATATCCGGCTTTATAATCTTTCCACGCCGTAGTATCGGTCTTATGGAGTACCCGGTTCATAGCGAAAAACACGCCGCACAGAGCCGGTCCCGCCCAGACGGCGCAGACCAGAAACAGGGGGAAGCAGGCTCTTACCTGGCTGATCCCCACAAAAAGGAAAAACAGCAGAACAGGTATATTCGACACAAGAAAGAAAAAATTAATTTTCAAAAAATACAAAAATCTGTCACAGGCTCCCAGTATCTTTTCAATATTAAAAATTTCACTTAACACCTTACTTCCTCCTGACTTTCTTACAGTTTAAAAAGCAATGTCTTGATCTCGTAGGGATGAAGGCTTACCTCCACCTTACCCTCTTTGGGCTCTTCTATAGGCCGCTCCATCAGATCTCCTTCCATCCAGGCGCCAAAGCCAAATCCAGGATCCAGTACTACCTTCTGAGAAGAACCTGCGAAATCATGGAATCTTACCACCAGATACTTTCCGTCTTCTGATTTCTTTACCGCATCTATCTCTACCTGAGGATTATCCAGAGTAAAGAAGCTGCTGTAGCCGGTCTTATCCTGTCCTTCGAAAACATCCATAGGATTATTCAGTCCATAGGCTTCTTCTACTACATGTCCTGCCACAAAGTCTCCGGTATGAGGCAGGAAAGCATAAGTAAACTCATGGGTGCCCAGATCCTGGAGATGATCCGGCTGAAGGCCTGAACGAAGAAGAGACAGACGCATAACATTGTCTTTAATGTCGTATCCGTACTTACAGTCGTTCAGCAGGGCAGCGCCGTAGTTTCTCTCAGAGAGATCCGCGAACCGGTGTCCCACGCTTTCAAATCTGGCCTGATCCCAGCTTGTATTCCAGTGATTTGGTCTGCGGACATTTCCATACTGGATATCATAGGTAGCATATGTGCTTCTGATATCCACAGTAAAGGCTGTCTTGATCAGCTGCTGTCTTTCATGGAAATCAACCTTGGTCTTAAAATCGATCCTTCTGCTGTTACTGTAGAAGATCATATCCTGGAAGATAGCGGTATTCATATAATTCCATTCCATATGGATGGTTAACCGCAGCGGTCCCATTTCCGTGATCTGGAAAGCAGTAAGATCAGTGATCTCCCGCATTTTATGCTGATAGAAAATATCAATATCCCAGGCGTCGTTGTCGATTGGCTTATCCTCAAATACCTGAAGGACATTTCCTCTCTCGCCTGCTGCCAGCACTTCTCTGCCGGCTTCTTTGTCATAAAGGCGGGTGATCTGGCCATAACCATTTAACTCTGCCAGATAGAATGGCGTCTCCACCTTTCTTTCCTGCACTTTGAAAGGTGTCTGTCCCCTTTCTTCCCTGCCTTCTTTTACAAAGATCGTCTTGTGTCCCATGGCAGGCACATCTGTTACCTGTACATAAGCCACATCTCCCTGATCCTGGGAAACAAGGAGATTTCCATCCTCGTCAGTAAAGCTGCAGGAGCCGCTTACCGGAAGGGCCACAGTCTCGTTCATATTCCAGCCGGAAGCGTTATATACGGTGTACGCCTTTTCTGTATTTTCCATAGAATCCTTATGGAAATCTTCCAGGACTTCCATACCGATTTCCTGGATCTTCTGATAGTCTTTTCTGGAATCCTCATATACTTCATGAATGGAAGATCCCGGGATAATATCATGGAACTGATTGGTAAGGATCATCTTCCATCCCCTGGTCAGCTTTTCCTGTTCTGCCAGGGACAGATCTCCGGCTCCCATGGCGGCCATGGCAGTCATCCACTCTGCTCTGCGGTACAGAAGCTCCATCTTCCGGTTCATTCTCTTATTGTAAGCCTGGCTGGTATAGGTACCTCTGTGATACTCCAGATACAGCTCTCCGTCCCAGGTATTTACATATTGATCTGTATTTTCCACGTTTTCCTTTAATTTCCGGAAATACGCCCCTGCTGTAGAGGTTTTCAGGTTAGGCAGGCCCGGGATCTTGTCGATCCTTCTTCTGGCTTCCAGCAGGTCGCGGTTTACGCCGCCGCCTCCGTCTCCATATCCGTATGAGATCAGCAGATCTTTGTTCATAGCCTTTTCACTGTAAGACTCCCATACGCCCTTTACCGTCTTTGGCGTCAGCAGGCCGTTATAGGTATAGAACCAGGAATCCGGTCCGTTCCAGGGTTCCGGGGTAGTAATAAAGTGTGTGAGCACCTCGGTACCGTCCATTCCTTTCCAGCGGAAAGTATCATGGGGCATACGGTTAAACTGGTTCCAGCTGATCTTGGTAGTCATAAACACGTCAATGCCGGACTTCTTCAGGATCTGGGGCAGCGCCCAGGAATAACCGAATACATCAGGGAGCCAGAGATATTCCACGTCTTTGCCCAATTCTTCTTTCAGGAATCTGCTTCCGATGAGGAGCTGCCGGGTCAGGGATTCTCCGCTGGTCAGGTTGCAGTCGGCTTCCACCCACATGCCTCCGTCGGCTTCCCACCGTCCTTCTTTCACCCGTTTCTTGATCTCCTCAAAGATTTCCGGAAAATCTTCTTTTATATATTCGTAAATCTGCGGCTGTGTCTGAAGGAAAATATATTCCGGGAACATTTCCATCATACGCAGTACTGTAGAGAAAGAACGGGAAGCTTTCTCATGGGTATGTTTCAGTCTCCACAGCCATGCCATATCAATGTGGGTATGTCCTACACAGTAAACATTCACCGAAGAATGTTTCTCCATCTTATCGATCATTTCATTTAAGGTCTGATCTGCCTGGTGAAGGGACTCATAAAAAGCCTCGCTTCCCGGATAAGACCAGTCAATACAGTGGCAGGCCTGATCCAGAGCATTCCTCAGATCATATTTCACCGGATTTCCATCCTCCAGATTAGCAATGGTATCCAGGATCAGAGTTCCCATATAATAAAAGTCATCTGCCTGTTCATCTAAGCAGGCCAGATCTGCCTGACGGATCTTATGTTCCTGAACAGCAGGAACCCCTCCTCCTTCCAGTCCGGACCAGAGACGGAAGGTAAGATTTACAGTTTTTCCGCAAAACTCTTCCGGAAAAAATACTTCCTTGTGATTTACATCTACGCCCTGGTAGGGTTTTCCGTCAATATAGCACATAGCCTCAAAACCGGAGTTATTTCCGGCTCCTGTGTTGCCGAAATCAAAAACACCCACAACTCTCTGGCCTTTCCACTGGGCCGGGATCTCAATATCCTTGTGCATCCAGAGATAGCGGTCTCTTCCGGACCAGCAGTCCCCGGTATGTATGGTATCCCAGTTGTCAAACTCTGCGGGCACCTGGGGATTGACCACTCCCTGAAGATCTTCCTGTACCGCAAATTCCTCCAGATTCCGGATATTCCTGTATCTGTATTTTTTCACCTCTGTAATTCTTCTGTCCAGTTTCCTGTCCGTTAAAAACATGTCTTTCATAGGAACCCTCCTGTGATTTCTATTGTAATGTTGTAGTTTTCTGTTTTCTATATTATACGAAACATTCCCGGGCACTACAATTTTCCATTTTCTACATTTGGTGAAAAAATTATATGCTGTCTGCTTTCTTTATGGTCTCCTCCAGTTCTTCTCCTTCCAGTATCACGATCTTCAGCCAGGTTTTTTCTACACCCAGAGGCGGGATCTTGTGAAGATCGCCTCTTTCCTCATGGTATCCTCTTCCGTATACGCTGGAGTTGGCCGGCTCCAGTCCTACCACATAGTCTCCGCTGGCAAGGGACTTCCATTCCATGAAATAAGGAAGACGCTCTTTATTGAATTCCAGCCGGATTCCCAGACCCAGTCTTTCATTGATCGCTGCGGCAAAGGTATTTCCTTTTTCATCTGCCTTCAGCTCATGGAGAAATACATATTCCGGCTCATTGTCCACAGGTGCTTCCATCTTCCAGTACAGCTCCTCATGGCCTGCTGCCTGCTCATCTCTTGGGATCACTTTCTTTGTAGGGATCACGATCCTGGCGTTTTCCTCCAGCAGAGGATAGCCTACATTAAAATGATACAGCAGCATAGCCGTCTCTTCCCGGAAGCCCTGGTTTTCTATGGTATCCTCAATAAGAATCTCCTTACCCGGCCAGGACGTAGTGATCTTTCTTTGAAATACCATATTTTCACCAAACAGTTCTGCTTCCCGCATTTCCCCCTGGACCGTCATCACATAGGAGTCCTCCTCCCACCGGGTCCAGGCCCCTGTATGCTCTGCTGGCGTGGTCCGGATCCTGCCGTGCATGGGATAGTCCTTTCCCTGTGAAGAATACGGCGCGCAGATATTCTCCAGCCCGCAGGTAAACATCATGCCTCCCATAATACTCCTCTGGGCTTCCTGTCCATTGGTGTCATAATGATTTCTCCCCTGAAGGCCGGGTTTTGACAAAAAGCTCATATTTATCCCTTTATAAGACAGCTCCGCCAGGTCCAGACACTTATCCTTCATCACTGTAAAATTCAGGGGGCCGTTCTTGATCTGCCAGGCTTTCATTCCCCCTGCTCTGCCTTCTTCATAAGAAATTTCCCGTATCTCGGCTGCCTGGGCCATATGCCCGGCATATCGGAATATTTTTTCTTTTTTCATCTGCTTCTATCCTTTCTCCACTGTTATTACGCTCTGATCTTTAAACGATATCCGCTGCAGTCCAAAAACAGCTCTGCATACATGGCGTTTGCCCAGGAAAACCATTCTCTGGTATATCTTGTGTCATCATCCACATGAAATCCTTCATGCATGACTCCTTTTCCTCCGGTAGTAGCTGCCATATTTCTCAGTATCCTTTTCTTTTCTTCAGGCTCTTTGCTGGTCAGCCCCTGGACAGCCATAGAAATATGCCAGATATAGCTGGAAGGAGTATGAGGACTGCCGATACCTGCCGCCTTTTTGCCTTCATAATAATAAGGATTGGCATTGCTAAGAAGAAATCTCCTGGTATTTTCCCCGGTATCCGGATCCCCGGGATAGCCCAGATAATCCATAGCCAGCAGGCTTGGCACATTGGCGTCGTCCATCAGATTATACATTCCATATCCATCTGTCTCGTAAGCATAGATCACCCCGAATTCCTCAGTAGCAGTTTTTCCTATGCTCTCTATGGCATTGTAGATCTCTTCCTTCAGCTCTCTGGCTTCTTTCTCCAGGTCCGGACAGTGAAAGATCTCCCTTTCCATCTCTTCCAGATATCTCAGTACTACCACGGCGAACATATTAGAAGGGATCAGATATCCATAGGTGCAGGCATCGTCACTTGGCCGAAAGCCTGACCAGATCAGCCCTGTATTAGATTTTACCAGAGCGCCTTTTCCTTCTCTGGAAAGAGTATCATTATAAAAACTGTTGCCTCTTATAAAACGATAGTCTGAATTTTCTTCATGAGCCTGCTCCCTGCGGAAAACTTCCAGGATCTTTCCGATACCTTTCTGAAAATCTCCTTCGAACTGGGAAACACACCCGGTATTTTTCCAGAGCAGCCAGGCCATCTGTATGGGGTAACAGAGAGAATCCACCTCAAACTTTCTCTCCCATACCCAGGGATTCTGATCCGGATCATCCTTTTCCCAGCAGGCGCCGCTTGGGGAAGAGTTGAAGGCATTGGCGTAAGGATCGATACAAATATACCGGAACTGCCGCTTTACCAGCCCTGCTATGATCTCCTGGATCTCCCGGTCTTCCTTTGCCAGAAAAATATAAGGCCGAAGCTGGGCTGCCGAATCCCGCAGCCACATAGCGGGAATATCCCCGGTGATCACATGAGTAGTTCCGTCTTCCATTCTTTTCACCGTAGTATCCAGCGTATTAGTATAACAGCTTTTAAACACTTCCAGCAGTTCCGGTTCATCCTTCCACTGTTCCTTCAGAGAGTCAAATAAATCTGCCATTACTTTCGGTATTTTTTTCTCCATAACTATATCTCCTGTTTCTGTTTTATTTCCACATTTTTCAAATTATAACACAGAAACGGAGACCTCAAAAACTGTAAAAATTTTTGAAATCTCCGCTTATTTTCATAAACATAAACCCATACCTGCTCTTACTTCCGGCCGGATGGGATTTCCTGTTTTACCTGCCTCATACACTGCTTCCGCACAAAATAGAAACATACCGCCTGCATAACGATCGTAGCGATCCAGGACCCGGGATAAGAAATAAATAAAAAGTGAAGGGATCTGTTGTGAGGGAAAAACGCATAGATCCACAAAACCCTGGTACCTACCGTTCCGATAATAGAGAGGATCATAGGCACGCCGGAATGTCCCATTCCCCTGAGAGCTCCCGGTATAAGATCCATAATACCACATAGGAAATAGGGCACTGTAGTAATGGACAAGATCTCAAGGCCGCACTGGATAACCTCCGGATCGCTGGTATAGATTCCCAGCACCTGGGAACCGAACACGTAGGCGCCCACTCCAAGGACTGCAGACACTCCTACAGAAAGGATGATACAATCCACAAAGACCCTGTCCATTCTCTTTGTTTTCCCTACACTGTAGTTCTGGCTTGTAAAACTCATACATGCCTGGGTCACTGCATTGACTGCCGAATATAAAAATCCCAGCACGTTATTGGCAGCGGTATAACCGGCCATTGCCGTGGAGCCAAAGGAATTCACCGAAGACTGGAGCAGTGCGTTGGAAAAATTGATCACCGTGCTCTGAATCCCTGCAGGTATCCCCACCTGGAAGATACGTTTCAGATATACACTCCGGATCCTGAGCTTTGAAAAGCGAAGCTGATAGCTCCCTTCTGTCCGGTGAAGACACCAGAGCACCAGGATACAGGAGATCATCTGGGAAGCTACCGTTCCGATAGCCACCCCTGCCACACTCAGAGGGATCACGATAACCAGGAGCAGATCCAGCACCACGTTGGTCATCCCTGCCGCCAGCAGGAAAAGAAGAGGCCTCTTTGTATCCCCTACTGCCCTTAAAATGGCAGCCCCATAGTTATACAGCATAAAAAAGGGCATGCCCATGAAATAGATCCTCATATAAAGTACAGACTGATCGATCACATCCGCCGGAGTGTCCATAAGCTCCAGGGCAAACCTGGACGCCCCCACTCCCACAAAGGCCATAATGATACCGCTGACAAGAGCCAGTGCAATGGCTGTATGTACTGCTTCTGACATTTCCTTGTCCCGGCCTGCCGCATAATATCTTGCCGCCAGGACATTAGCTCCCAGCGAGATCCCGATAAACAGGTTGGTAAAAATATTGATCAGAGCCGTGGTAGAACCCACCGCCGCAAGAGCCTGGCTTCCGCTGAACCTTCCCACCACAATAATATCCACCGCGTTAAACATCAGCTGCAGGATACTGGTAAGCATAAGAGGAAGGGAAAAGGATATCAGCTTATCCATAATGGAGCCATTACACATATCAATCTCAAATTTATTCTTTTTCATGGACATTTCCCCCAAAATTCGCATTCTGCAAAGCTTATCTTACTGCTTTGCACAAATTTCGTCAATAGGGGGCATCCCGGAATGCAGCTTCCAGTGCCGCGATCAGATCTTCCCCATTCTCGATCCCCACAGACAGCCGGATCGTATTTGGCCGGATCCCCTGCTCCAGCAGTTCTTCCGGGGTGCACTGACTGTGAGTAGTCGAGGCAGGGTGGATGACCAGTGATTTGGTATCTGCCACATTGGCCAGCAGGGAAAAAATCGGAAGATGGTCAATAAACCTCTGTGCCCTCCCGGCGTCTCCTTTTATCTCAAAGGTAAATATAGAGCCCCCTCCCTTTGGAAAATACTTTTTATATAATTCATGGGTAGGCTCACTTTCCAGAGACGGGTGATGGACCTTCTCCACCTGGGGATGAGCTGCCAGATATTTTACCACTTTCAATGCGTTTTCTGTATGACGCTCTACTCTGAGAGAAAGGGTCTCCAGTCCCTGGAGGAGGAGAAACGCATGGAAGGGAGATATAGCAGCCCCGGTATCCCGAAGAAGCACAGCCCGGATATAGGTTACAAAGGGAGCCTCCGGCGCCGCCTCTGTAAAAACAGCCCCGTGGTAACTGGGATTGGGTTCAGAGATCCAGGGATATCTTCCGGAATCCTTCCAGTCAAACCTTCCGCTGTCCACGATAACCCCGCCCAGGGCTGTTCCATGACCTCCGATAAATTTCGTAGCGGAATGGACCACAATGTCCGCTCCATATTCTATGGGCCGCACCAGGTAAGGTGTGGCAAAGGTAGAATCTACGACCAGGGGAATGTTATGCTTGTGGGCGATCCTGGCCAGCTTTTCCAGATCCGCCACATTAGAATGGGGATTTCCCAGAGTCTCTGTAAAGATTGCTTTTGTATTTTCCCGTATTTCCTTTTCAAAAGCCTCTTCATCCTCAGGATCTGCAAAGCTGGCTGTAATACCGCTGGTCAGAGGAAGGGTATGGGCCAGAAGATTATAAGTTCCTCCATAGATCCTTTTGGAGGCTACGATATGTTCCCCTGCTTTTGCCAGGGCCTGAAAAGTATAGGTAATGGCTGCCGCTCCCGAAGCAGTAGCCAAAGCCCCCGTTCCTCCCTCCAGAGCCGCCATTCTCTGTTCAAATACTTCCTGTGTGGGATTGGTCAGCCTTCCGTAAATATTTCCCGGCTCCTTGAGAGCAAACCGTTCTGCTCCCTGGCGACAGTTGTCAAACACATAAGAAGTGGTGGCGTAAATAGGAACTGCCCTGGCCCCTGTTGCCGGATCCGGCTGTTCCTGCCCCGTATGCACCTGTTTTGTCTCAAAGCTCCAGTTTTTAGAATCTCTTATATCTGCCATAATACTTACCTCCCGTTTTCTTTTGATGGAATTTATCCTATCATGGCAGCAAAAAGCTGTCTAATACACAAAAAAGATACCCGGTTATAGATCCAGTCTATAACTGAGTATCTTTGCTGTCTGAATTTTTAAGAGATTCTTTTAATGCTTCTATATACAGTTCTCCCATTTTGCTGAGAAATGTATTCTTTCTTACCACATACCCGATCTCCATAACGCTGTTCTGATTTTCTTCATCATCCTGGAAGGGAATGGCGGCAAAATCATCTCCGTTCAGTTCCTGGCTGATGATCCCTGAACAGAGAGTATAGCCATTAAGACCCACCATCAGGTTCAGCATAGTAGCTCTGTCATTTGCCCGGATGATCTTGGGATATTCATTGGTGGACAGTATTTCTTCCGCCAGATAAAAGGCACTGTTATCCCCCTGCTCAAAAGCCAGGCAGGGATACTCTGCCAGCTGATCAAAGGAAATGGCGGCCTGCCCTGCAAGGGGATGTCCCTTCCAGAGATATACATATGCCCGGCACTGTGCCAGAGGATGGAACTCCAGTCCTGCAGTCCTGAGAAGCTTTTCCAGGCTCTTCCGGTTAAAATCCGACAGGTACAGAACACCGATCTCGCTTTTCATAGTGCTCACATCCCGGATCACCTCTGCCGTCCTGGTCTCCCGCATGGCAAATTCATATTTTGACATATCAAACTGTTTCGCCATATCCACAAATGCCTTTACCGCAAAGGAATAGTGCTGGGCCGATACTCCGAATTTCTTTTTCAGGGAACCGTTCTTTCCGTACTTATCCAGTATCTCTTCATATTGCCCGTAAAGCTGCCTGGCATATAAGAGGAATTCTGCCCCGTCATTGGTCAGGGTCACCCCTTTGCCGCTTCGGTGGAACAGTACGATCCCCAGCTCTTTCTCCAGCTCCCGGACCGCGCTGGTCAGGGAAGGCTGGGAAATATACAGCTGTTGCGCAGCTTTATTAATGGAGCCCTGCTCCGCTATGGTAATTACATAATTAAGCTGATTTAAAGTCATTGTGCCTCTCCTGCTGTCCTGAGCACATTTCTTCGCTTTCGGATAAAATCTCGTTTCTTTGCCTGTAAGATTCTATCATAAAAGTCTTCTATGATTCAAGGCATTCCTTCAGGCTTTCCTCTATCTCCCATCCCTTGAGAATCAATATCTGCAGTAATCCCTCTGTGCTCTACAGAAGTTGAAAATACGATCAGTGTCTTTGTCCGCCCGAACCTCTGAAGTTCCCCGATAAACTGATCCAGTTCTATCGTGCTTGGGAAAAGCACTTCCAGTACCATAGAATAATCACCTGTCACACAGTTGCATTCGATCACATTGGAACATGCTTTTACAAAAGGATAAAACTCTTTTTTATCCTCCGGCGGTACCTCCAGATTGATCAGGGCTTTGATATGATATCCCAGAGCCAGAGGATTGACCTGGGCATAATAGCCGGTGATGATCCCTTCCTTTTCCATCTTCTCGATCCTGGCCGAAACCGCGGGAGTTGAAAGATAGACTTTCCTGGCAATATCCTTTAAAGGGGTCTTGGCATTTTCCTGGAGTATATCCAGAATGATTTTGTCCGCTGTATCCAACACATCCTTTTTCATCTTATTTTCTCCTTTTGCTTTAGTCAAAGACCCTCGCGAAAGTCGTCAAATGGACATGCCACCATGTCCGCCCGGCTCCCTGCTCGCGGGAATAAAAAAGGCGCATTCACCTTTTACGGTAAATACGCCCTCGTATCTTTTTTATTTATCTGCTGTCTACCGCTTAAGGATAACAGCAGCCTTCTGTTTTGTCAATGTGCTTAATTTTTTTAAGTATATACTTCCATTTCTTTGTATTTTAAAGTGCATATGCAGAAAAAAATAAATGTTTTTTGTTCTTATCCCGGCTCATTGACTTTTCCAGGGAAAAGTCCTACCATTGCACACAGTTGATGCGCAGCGACAAAATATACAGTAAAGGAGAACAACATGTCACATACTTATGATCCCTATACCAATGTAATCGACACTATGACAAAAGCCATGGAAATAGGCCATATTGACCAGTCTATGTTTGAGATCCTGAAAAATCCCCAGCGTGAAACCAAAGTATATCTGCCTGTTGAAATGGATGACGGCACCGTCAAAGTCTTTGAAGGATATCGGGTGCAGCATTCCAATATCCGCGGGCCTTTTAAAGGCGGTATCCGCTATCACCAGGACTGTGACTTAAATGAAGTCAAAGCTCTCGCCACCTGGATGACACTAAAATGTGCTGTCGCGGATATCCCATATGGAGGAGCGAAGGGTGGTATCAAGGTAGATCCTCACAGTCTTTCTGTCAGAGAACTCAGGAATCTCACAAGACGTTATACTTTCGCCATCGCCCCGATTATCGGAGCAGATACAGATATCCCCGCTCCGGATGTAAATACCAATCCCCAGACTATGGCCTGGCTTCTGGATACTTACAGTCAGTTAAAAGGACATCCCTGTCCGGGGGTGGTAACAGGAAAACCTGTAGAACTGGGCGGATCCCGGGGAAGGAATTCTGCCACAGGCCGTGGTGTAGTCATCAGCACCAAACTCCTGCTGGCTCAGAATGGGAAACAGCTGGCCGGCACCACTGTTGCTATCCAGGGAATGGGAAATGTGGGGGCCAATGCCGCCCGTGTCTTTTATCACAGAGGGGTTAAAGTCCTTGCCATAAGCGACATTTCCGGCGGACTTTTCTGCAAAGACGGTCTGGATATTGATGAGATATCCCGTTTTCTGGAAAAGCCTGGAACGCTTCTGAAAGATTACGATGCTCCTGGAGTAGAACATATCTCCAACCAGGAGGTTCTTACCTGTAAATGTGATGTGCTTGTTCCCGCCGCCATGGAAAATCAGATCACAGCCGATAATGCAGATAAACTGAACTGCTCTTATATCGTAGAAGCAGCCAACGGCCCCACTACGGAAGAGGCTGACACTATCCTGGAAAAGAGAGGCATCACGTTGATCCCGGATATCTTTGCCAACAGCGGAGGCGTGATCGTTTCCTATTTTGAATGGGTACAGAATATCCAGGAACTGACCTGGGACAGAGACCAGGTCAATGAAATGCTGGAAAAACTCATGAGTAAATCTTTCCAGAATCTTCTGGATACCAAAGAAGAATGTCACTGCTCCTTCCGCATGGCAGCTTATATCGTTGCCCTGAGGAAGCTGGTGACCGCAGAAAAAATGAAAGGGATTTTTCCCTGAAAGCTCAAATGCCCGGGGCGGAATTTTCCCGCCCCGGGCATTTATCTTTAATCTGCAAAATTTCCTGTATATAATTGATAGTACTTGCCTTTTGCCGCGATCAGATCGTCATGGGTACCGCGCTCAATAATACGCCCCTGCTCCATGACCATGATACAGTCAGAGTTTTTAACCGTTGACAGACGGTGGGCGATGACAAAAGTAGTACGTCCCTTCATCAGAGCGTCCATACCGTCCTGTACCAGTTTCTCAGTACGGGTATCAATAGAGGAGGTCGCCTCGTCCAGGATCAAAGCCGGCGGATCTGCTACAGCCGCTCTGGCAATAGCCAGCAGCTGACGCTGTCCCTGGCTTAAATTAGCTCCGTCTCCGGTAAGCAGGGTATTGTATCCATCTGGCAGACGGCGGATAAATCCGTCGGCATTCGCCAGCTTGGCAGCTTTGATACATTCTTCATCTGTAGCATCCAGCTTGCCGTAACGGATATTGTCCATAACCGTACCGGTAAACAGGTGGGTATCCTGAAGGACCATACCCAGAGAACGGCGGAGATCCGGCTTTTTAATCTTATTGATATTGATACCGTCGTAACGGATCTTTCCATCTGCTATGTCATAGAAACGGTTGATCAGGTTGGTAATGGTAGTCTTTCCGGCACCGGTAGCTCCTACAAAGGCGATCTTCTGTCCCGGTTTTGCCCAAAGACTGATATTGTGCAGGACGATCTTATCATCCGTGTAGCCGAAATCTACATCATCAAAAACAACCGCACCTTCCAGTTTTGTATAGGTAACAGTCCCCTCTGCTTTGTGAGGATGTTTCCATGCCCACAGATTTGTCCTTGTTTCAGACTCTGTCAGGTTTCCATTTTCGTCTTCTTTTGCATTGACCAGTTCTACATAGCCTTCATCTTTCTCCGGTGTCTGATCCATCAGATCAAATACACGCTGGGCGCCGGCTGCGGCGTTGACCACAAAGTTGATCTGCTGGCTGACCTGGGTGATGGGGTTGGTAAAACTCTTATTCAGTCCCACAAAGGTTACTACGGTTCCGATAGTAACACCTGCCAGTCCGTTGATTCCCAGGATCGCGCCTATAATAGCCACCAACGCATAACTGATCCAGCCGATATTGGCATTCACCGGCATCAGCAGGTTGGCATAGGTATTGGCTTTATTGGTACTGTTTCTCAGTTCTTCATTTACCTTATGAAAATCTGCCATAGCCGCCTGCTCATGGCAGAACACCTTAACAACTTTCTGTCCATCCAGCATCTCTTCAATAAATCCGTCCACGGTTCCCAGGTCCATCTGCTGCCGGATATAATATCTTCCTGAAAGCTTTGAGAAATTTGAGGTAACAAACAGCATCACCACGGCTGTCAGGATAGAGATCACTGTCAGAGCCGGATTTAAAACGATCATAGTGACCAGAGTTGCCGCCATAGTGATCACAGAGTTTATGATCTGAGGAATGCTCTGGCTGAGAAGCTGCCGCAGAGTATCCACATCATTGGTATACACG
This sequence comes from Candidatus Blautia stercorigallinarum, assembly GCA_019112785.1. Lineage (GTDB taxonomy): Bacteria > Bacillota > Clostridia > Lachnospirales > Lachnospiraceae > Blautia > Blautia stercorigallinarum. Next base: position 5,300 of record DXIQ01000043.1, on the reverse strand, counting down.
GACATAATGTCGCCGTGGGCATGGTTATCAAAATATTTGATAGGCAAAGCTTCCATTTTCCGGAAAAGGTCATCTCTCAGATGGCGCATGGTTCCCTGGCTTACATTTACCATGATCCGGTTGTAGCTGAATGCTGTGATAACACCTATAGCCATGATACAGGCCAGCTGTACCAGATCAGCGGCCAGACCGTTGAAGTCATTGGAACCATTGGCCAGCATAGGCGTTATGTAATCATCTACTAACGTCTGGGGGAAGGTAGCCCCTACAACTGTTGCAATGGCCGTGATCAGAATACAGACGATAACAAGCAAAAACGGAATTTTGTAATAATGCAGCATATATCGGATGACCCTGCTGATCAGCTTTGTAGCTGAGGTCTTTTCAGGTCTTGATTGTTTATTACTCATAAGTCAGTTTTTCCTCCTTTCTGAATTAAGCGGGCTGATCGAAATCGCCGCCGCCCTCCATCTGTGAATGATAGATTTCCTGATAGATAGCATTGGTCTTCAGCAGATTGTCATGGGTGTCAAAAGCATCGATCCGTCCGTTGTCCAGTACAAGGATCCTGTCTGCGGACTGTACACTGGAAATACGCTGGGCAATAATAATCTTGGTAGTTCCTGGGATCTCCTTAGCAAAAGCAGCCCGGATACTGGCGTCAGTTGCCGTATCTACCGCACTGGTGGAGTCGTCCAGGATCAGGACCTTCGGTTTCTTCAGAAGGGCTCTGGCAATACACAGACGCTGCTTCTGACCTCCGGAAACATTAGCGCCGCCCCGGGCAATATTGGTATGATACCCATCCGGCATCCGGTCGATAAATTCATCGGCGCAGGCTGCCTTACATGCCTCTATACACTCTTCTTCTGTAGCATCCGGATTTCCCCAGCGGAGGTTATCCAGGATAGTGCCGGAAAACAGAGTGTTTTTCTGAAGTACCACAGAAACCTGATTTCTGAGAACCTCTGTATCGTACTTCCGTACATCCACGCCGCCTACACAAACAGATCCGTCATCCACATCATAAAGACGGCAGATCAGATTCACCAGAGTACTCTTTCCGGAACCTGTGCCTCCGATAACTCCTATAGTCTCGCCGCTCTTAATATGAAGGTCAATATCTGACAATGCGTTCTTGCCGCTGCCATGTTTATAGGAAAAATTCACATGATTAAAATCAATCTGTCCATCAGATACAGCCATAACAGGATCTTCCGGATCTGTCAGATCAGCTTTTTCATTTAAAACTTCGCTGATACGGCGGATACTTGCCATAGACATACTGATCATAACCACTACCATAGACAGCATCATCAGGCTCATCAGCAGTGACATAATGTAACTGAACAGACTGGTAAGATCTCCTGTTGTCATGGAACCGCCGACGATAAACTGGGCACCGAACCAGGAAACAGAAATAATACAGAAGTAAACAGCCACCATCATAGCCGGGTTATTGAAGGCCAGAAGTCCTTCTGCCTTTACAGAAAGGTCATAAAGCATTTTGGACGCTTTTGCAAATTTAACATTTTCATAGTCTTCACGAACAAATGCTTTTACCACACGGATGGCAGATACATTTTCCTGTACACTGGCATTTAAGTCATCATATCTCCGGAATACCTGATTGAAAATTCTCAGTGTGACCACCATGATGGATCCGATAACGATCACCAGGAATACCACGGCGATCAGAAACATGGCGCTTAACCTGGGACTGATGATCATACACATAATAAAACTGAATATCAGGTTTAAAGGAGCCCGGACCGCCACACGGATGATCATCATAAAAGCATTCTGCACATTGGTGATATCCGTTGTCATACGGGTAACCAGTCCCGGCACACTGAATTTATCAATATTTGAAAAGGAAAAAGTCTGTATATTCGTATAAATCGCCTCACGGAGATTGGCTGCCAGACCAGAGGCAGCTCCTGCGGCATTCTTTCCGGCCATAGCGCCGAAACACAGGCTCAGAAAAGCCATAAGCACCATAATGATGCCATAGCGGTAAACTGCCGGCAGATTACTTACTTCAAGACCATGGTCAATGATCATAGCAGTAATAAAGGGCATCAATATTTCCATAATGACTTCAAGGGCGGTCAAACCGATACATAGAAAGGTCTCCCGCTTATACTGTTTGAGCTGTTGCAAAACTTTTCTCACGGTAAATAAACCTCCTGTCTTTTTTTGTTTCATCATGCTCCATCCTGGACAGCTGAGCCAGCAACTTCTGCTCCAGCTCCAACAACTGTATTTTTTCCTGACGACTCAGCCCGCTGCAGATCTCGTCTTCCATTTCTTCCGCCTTCTTCAAAAAGGCATTTCCTTCAATCTTCAGTTTTTCTGTAGGGAGCACTGTCTTTTTACGGACATCACAAGGATTTTCCTGAAAATAAAGATAACCTTTTTCTCTCAGCTTTTTTATCAGGGCTGACAGAGTTGACTTGGAGACCCCGGTCTCCCGGGCAATATCTGTAAGATATGTCCCTTCCGGATGATGTCTCAGGATATACACCATAAAATAGGCCTGAATTCCACTCATATCTTCATTTTTAAAATAAAATTCTATCAGCGTTGTCAGATCCATGCCGATTTTTCTGGCCATGAAGAGCAACTCTTCTGTTTTGAAATCTTCTGTCATTCTTTTGAGCACCTCCTGTAAGTTTATTCATGGATTGATTCAAACCCGAACAGTTCGTATCCTCATTTTTTTGTCCATAGATGATTCTAGTGCAGATTTTGGAAAATGTGAAATTCAAAATTCTTATATTCTATAAACTTTGTTTATAGATACTTATTTGGTTTTCTTATTCTCCTCAATCTTGAACCTGCTGAGAAAAAATGATAAAATTCATAAAGATATTTTATGATACCGGGGTCAGAGGTCTACACACATGAGCTTACTTATAAGTGGATATAAGACCTTGGGACCCTCCCCAATATTCTTTATCTGATTTGGAGAAAATCTTATGAATACTGTACAATTAGAATGTTTCGTCACTGTAGCAGAACATCTGAATTTTTCAAAAGCCTCCCGGGTACTGAAGATCACTCAGCCGGCGGTCAGCCATCAGATCCAGACATTGGAGGAAGAACTGGGTGTCAAATTATTTAATCGTACGAGCAAAAGTGTTACCCTTACCCAGGAGGGCATTTCCTTCTTTGCGGATGCCCAGCTGATCCTGAAAACCGCGGTTTCCGCAAAAGAGCGGCTGGGAAAACACGAACGGTTTATCCCTTTTGAGCTGGGATGTCATAACTATACGGAAATGAATCTTTTCCCCCCTGTCTTAAAAGAACTGTCCCAGGAATTTCCTCTGCTCCGTCCTTCCATACGAATGATCCCATTCCCTTCTATTCTGGGAATGGTAGAAAATACCCAGCTCATGGCAGCTCTGGGCATAAAATATGGACAGAATGCTTCGTCTCTGTGGTACAGAGAGCTTTCCTGCGCCCCTATGGCCTGTGTCTGCTCTCCAAAACATCCGCTGGCCAGATACGAAACCCTTACAATAGAACAGCTCACTGGAAACTTTATCACCTGTTCTCCCCGTCAGCTTTCTGACGCCGTTTTTACTATCCAGAATAATATATTTATGACCCTTCCACCTGAACAGCGGTTTGTCACAGAAAGTATTGAAAGTGCCTTTACTCTTGTAAAAGCTCAGATCGGCTATAGTCTCTATCCGGATATCCCCAATACAAGAGACCCTGGTCTGTGCTACATTCCCGTAACCGGCCTTTCAAAGGTATCCTTTGGCATATATTATCAATACGACCATGATCATCCGGTATTGAAACGCTTCCTGACACTGCTTACCAGACATATGGAAGACAAGACTTGACAATCTTTTCTGTATAAACCTATACTGATTTAAAAAAGGAGGTATCTCAAATGAAGAAAATGATCCTGGTTACATCTCCCCCTGCCTGTGGAAAAACCTATATTTCAAAACAGCTTGCCAGAAATCTGAAACATGTAGTGTATCTGGATAAGGATACTCTTATCCCTCTGTCAAACCGTGTTTTTATAGCTGCAGGAGAAGAAATCAACCGCAGTTCCAACTTCTTTGAAAAAAATATCCGGGATTATGAGTATGAAACCATTGTAGATATCGGTGTAGAAGCGTTGGAATACGACGATATTGTTCTGATCAATGCCCCATTTACCAAAGAAGTACATAATGAGGAGACTCTGGAACGTTTCCGTACCAAACTCTGTACAAAAGGCGCCAAGCTAGTCATTATCTGGGTGGTCACCGATCCGGAAGTATGTCATGAAAGAATGATCCAGAGGAACTCTGACCGGGATACCTGGAAACTGGAACACTGGGATGAGTATATTAAAACTGTGGATTTTACTATTCCCAAGCCTCTGGAACGATTAGATGCAGGCCATGACCTGATCCTCTTCCATAATTCATCAGATGAAGAATTTGATCAATCTATGAAAAGGATCCTGCCTCTTTTGGAAGAGGATGACGTATCCTGAATCAGAAAAACTCTCTGCAAAATCCCGTTTTACTGCTAAAACCGCTGATTCTGCAGAGAGTTTCTTTTATCTTTCTGTATCTCCCGTTATATTCAGTTAAATACGCATATGCTCTAATTTTTGTATCTGATCATTTTCATCAAAGATTACTTCATCTCCCTGGATAATCTCTCTTTCATAAAGGAGCCGGTCCGGAATTTTCCGGGCGCTTTCCTCTCCTGCTTCGGATCTGAGAGTAACTACAGCCATAACCGGCTGATCTTCGGCTTTCTCCTCACATCCGTAGTCCAGATCTTCTTCTATATTTAATACTGTATATATCATTATTTTCCTCTTTTCTTAATGTTGTCTGACTGATTTCCAACGCCTTTTAAAAAAATATTTTCGAATAATTTACAAAAAAAAGTCTCACATCACATATGTAACATGAGACTTTCCAACTCCCCCTGTTGGACTCGAACCAACGACACTGCGGTTAACAGCCGCATGCTCTACCGACTGAGCTAAGGAGGAATAAGAGGCGCCAACCAGATTTGAACTGGTGATAGAGGTGTTGCAGACCTTTGCCTTACCACTTGGCTATGGCGCCGTATACTATATTATACACACATATTTAAGAAATATGCAAGTATTTTTTTAAATGACTCCTACGGGAATCGAACCCGTGTTACCGCCGTGAAAGGGCGATGTCTTAACCGCTTGACCAAGGAGCCGTCTTATGCGCTTCTCAGAGAAGCTCTTGTTACAATTACTGTACCTTCAAAACCACACATGTAAAACTTTTGTATCCAACTTT
>DXIQ01000042.1 GCA_019112785.1 Candidatus Blautia stercorigallinarum | reverse complement strand
AAAGACCTGAACGAAGGTTCTTGTAACTGTGATCAGTCAAGTCCTGATCCACGAATGGCGGCAATCCGTGATATATTTAGCAAATTTAAGGAGGTGTAACCTATGTCCATCTGTCCAAAGAATAAATCTTCCAAAGCAAGAAGAGATAAAAGAAGAGCAAACTGGAAAATGAGCGCTCCCAATTTGGTAAAATGCAGCAAGTGCGGCGCATTAATGATGCCACACAGAGTTTGCCGTGCATGCGGAAGCTACAACAAGAGAGAGATCATCAAAATGGAAGAAGCATAATATATGCAGCTTGCAGGTCCTGAGACTTATGTCTCAGGACCTTATCTGTTTATAAAAAGAAATATTTGCTTAATAAAATTGTAATATTTTTCGGGAAAACCTTGCGAAAGACAGGGAAATAAGGTAAGATATTGATATCCGATGGTTTTTGAAATCTGTGACGGCAAAAGCTGTCAAGGGAGTATTGGGATAAGGAGGAATGTTACAATGAGGAATAAATGGATAAAAAAATGTCTGATCTTTTTTAGCACAGGATGTCTTATGTTTGCGGCGGCAGGCTGCAGCCAGGTAGACACTCTGAAAGAAAAGGCCCAGGGGGTAGCAGATCAGGTCATGGGTAATACCGATGAGGAAGAAGAGGAACAGGAAGAGGAAGAAGTGGTCCAGGAGCCGGAAGTGGAAGTGGCAAAACCGGAACTTACCACAAATCTCAGCGGTTCTGTAACTTATAAGGTAGGAGACACAGCAAAAGCCCTGACGGTGGAGGCTACTACTTCAGATGGTGGCACTATTACTTATCAGTGGTATCAGTCCAGTACCAACAAGAATGGAGGAGGAACTCCTATTGATGGAGCTACAGAGAATACCTATGTTCCATCCACGAAAGAAGAAGGGACTATGTATTATTATGCGGTTGCGACCAGTACCATCGGCAATTCCAGCAACGGAGTTACCAGTGATACTGCAGAAGTGATCGTTTCTTCTGCTGAAGACACTCAGGAAAATGAAGGACAGGAACAGGCAGCGGACAGTGAAGGCGAAACAGAAAATACCCAGGAAAAGACCCAGGAAGATGCTCAGAAGGATCAGGGCTGATTTTAACAAGGATGTTTTTTTCAGAAACAGAATAGAAATATTTTTATTCCCGCGGGCAACGAGTCAGGCGGATATGCTTGCATATCCATTTGGCGGTGCTGTGTGCCAGTGGCACACGTTTAGCACCGACCGGAGTGGAACGTAGACCTGCCGCGAGGGTCAAATACCCCGATGCTTGCATCGGGGTATTTGACTGAGGCTGGCGTCCGGATCGAAACAGACGGCGGCCTCTTGCATTTTTTATAGATGTCTAGTACAATCATTGTTAGTATAACAGGAGGATTGACATGGAGAATTTGATCAGAGTGGCAGTGGACGCCATGGGAGGAGACTATGCTCCCACAGAAGCTGTAAAAGGTGCCGTAGCTGCCGTGAATGAAAAAGAAAATGTAGAAGTGCTGCTGGTGGGGAAACAGGAAGTGATAGAAAAAGAACTTTCTGCCTGTTCTTATCCCAGTGAAAGGATCCGGGTGATAAATGCCAGTCAGGTAATAGAAACAGGGGAACCTCCGGTAGCGGCCATCAGAGGTAAAAAAGATTCTTCTATAGTGGTCGGCATGAAAATGGTAAAGCAGCAGGAAGCAGATGCATTCGTATCTGCCGGAAGTTCCGGAGCGATCCTGGTAGGAGGAACCACTATCGTGGGCAGGATACGAGGAGTTGAAAGAGCGCCTCTTGCGCCCTTGATCCCTACAAAGACAGGCGTATCTCTTCTCATCGACTGCGGCGCCAACGTAGACGCCAGAGCTTCTCATCTGGTGCAGTTTGCCAAGATGGGCTCCATTTATATGGAACATGTAGTCGGTGTGAAAAAGCCCCGAGTAGGTATTGTGAATATCGGTGTGGAAGAGGAAAAGGGAAATGCCCTGGTTAAGGAAACTTATCCCCTTCTGCGTGAATGTAAGGATATTAACTTTATCGGAAGCATTGAGGCGAGAGAGATCCCTGCAGGAGCGGCAGATGTGATCGTTACAGAGGCTTTTGTGGGAAATGTGATCCTGAAGCTGTACGAGGGTCTGGGTGCTACCCTTCTTTCCAAGGTAAAGGAAGGCTTGATGTCCACGCTTCGCAGCAAGATCGGCGCCCTTCTGATCAAACCGGCTTTAAAGGCCACACTGAAAAGCTTTGATGCCAGCCAGTATGGCGGTGCGCCCCTTCTGGGGCTTCGTGGCCTGGTAGTGAAATGCCATGGCAATTCCAAGGAAACCGAATTTAAAAATTCCATTATCCAGTGCATTTCTTTTAAAGAGCAGGGGATCAATGAAAAGATCGGAGAAAATCTGAAGGTTTCCGGAGAAGAGAAAAAAGAAGGATAAGGAGGGCATGTCATGGAATTGGAAAAATTACAGAAGATAATTGCTGAGGTATTAAACGTAGACGAGGCGGAGGTAAATATGGATACCACCTTTGTTGATGACTTAGGTGCGGATTCTCTGGACGTTTTCCAAATTGTGATGGGCATTGAAGAAGAATTTGACATTGAAATTCCCACAGAAGAAGTAGAACAGATCGTTTCTGTGGGGGATGCAGTAGAAGAGATAAAAAAATTAATTGGCTAAGGATCAGGGATGTCTTCAGAGCTGGGGGAATCTTGAACACAGTGAAGGCATCCCCTTTCCTTGCAGGGGAGAGAATATGAAAGATACAAGAAAATTTTTAGAGTTGGAGAAGAAGATCGGGTATAAGTTTAAAAACTTTCAGCTTCTTATTAACGCCATGACCCACAGTTCTTATGCCAACGAGCATCATATACCTTACAGCGGGAATAATGAAAGACTGGAATTTCTGGGGGATGCGGTTCTGGAACTTACCTCCAGCGAATTTTTATTCCATAAATTTCAGGATATGCCGGAGGGAGAGTTGACAAAAAAAAGAGCCAGTATGGTATGCGAGCCCACTTTAGCCTTGTGCGCCAGAGATATTCCTCTGGGAGATTATCTTCTTCTGGGAAAAGGAGAGGAGGCTACGGGAGGACGGAGAAGAGATTCCATTGTGTCAGACGCTATGGAAGCTTTGATCGGCGCCATTTATCTGGATGGTGGTTTTGCTAATGCAAAAGAGTTTATTCATAAGTTTATTTTAAATGATATCGAGAATAAGGAGCTCTTTTATGATAGCAAGACTACGCTTCAGGAGATCGTCCAGGGACAGTATGAGGAAGATGTCCATTATGTACTGGTAAAAGAAGAAGGGCCGGATCATAATAAATCCTTCTTTGTAGAAGCCATGCTGGGAAACAGGGTCCTTGGAGAGGGATGCGGACATACGAAGAAGGCGGCAGAGCAGCAGGCAGCCTACTGTGCCATCAAAAAACTGAAAAGCAAAAAGGGTGACTTATGTATTTAAAAAGCATTGATGTGCAGGGATTCAAGTCCTTTGCAAATAAAATTACCTTTGAATTTCATAATGGCATCACAGGTATCGTAGGTCCTAACGGAAGCGGAAAAAGCAATGTGGCAGACGCGGTCCGCTGGGTGCTGGGGGAACAGAGCGCCAAACAGCTCCGGGGCGGAAACATGCAGGATGTTATTTTTTCCGGGACAGAGACCAGAAAGCCCCTGGGATTCGCCTATGTGGCCATTACCCTGGACAACAGCGATCATAAGCTGCCTATTGATTACCAGGAAGTGACTATTGCCAGACGGCTTTACCGTTCAGGAGAGAGTGAGTATCTGCTAAATGGTACGGCCTGCAGGCTGAAGGATGTCAACGAATTGTTTTACGATACAGGTATCGGCAAGGAAGGGTACTCTATTATCGGCCAGGGACAGATCGACAAGATCTTAAGTGGCAAACCGGAAGAACGGAGAGAACTTTTTGACGAGGCAGCGGGTATCGTAAAGTTTAAAAGAAGAAAGAATACGGCCTTAAAGAAACTGGAAGAAGAGCAGCAGAATCTGACCAGAGTTCGGGATATTCTGGGAGAACTGTCCAGGCAGCTGGCACCTCTGGAAAAGCAGTCTGAGACGGCCAGGATCTATCTGAAGAAAAAAGAAAGACTGAAACAGCTGGATATTCAGATGTTCCTGACGGAAATGGAACGTATCCGGAAGCAGCTGAAAGAGACAGAAGGAAAGTATCAGATCGTCCAGTCGGATCTGGAGGATACGGCAAGGGATTTTGAAACCACCAAAACAGAGTATGAACGGCTGGAAAAAGAATTGGAAAAACTGGAGGGAGAGATCCAGGCAGCCAGGGAAGAGTCTACGGAAAAGGCCCTGAAAAAACAGCAGCTGGAAAATCAGATACATATTCTTAAAGAGCAGATCAATTCTGCCCGGCAAAGTGACGTCCAGTATCAGGAACGGCAGAAAAATCTGGAGGCAGAGCTGGAGCGGCGGAGAGAAGAAGCCAGAAACTGCCGGGAAGAAAAGGCGGATCTGGAGGAAAAGATCAGGTCCTTCCAGAAGTCTCTGGAAGAAGCCCAGGGAGCATTTAAAGATGCCGCTATGGAGATCCACAAGCTGGAAGAAAAGGTAGAAGGGGGCAAGAATGAGATCATCGAGATCCTGAATCTTAGGGCGTCTACCAAAGGAAAGCTTCAGCGGTATGATACTATGATGGAGCAGAGTTCTCTGCGCAGGACAGAGCTGAACCAGAAATATCTTACCTTAAAGAGCGAGGCGGCGAAACTTCAGGATTCCGGGGAAAAATACCGGGAAGAGAAAAAAGAGATCGAAGAAACTATTGAAAAACTCATCCGCCAGGGAAACCGGTGCGAGGACCAGATCAAGAAATATCAGGCAGAGATATCCAGAGGAAACCAGCAGCTGGAAGTGGGTCAGACTGCTTATCACAGGGAGGCATCCCGGCTGGAATCCCTGCGGAATATTACAGAACGTTATGACGGATACGGCAACAGTATCCGCCGGGTCATGGAACAGAAAAAACGGGTGCCGGGTATCCGGGGCGTTGTGGCAGATATTCTTAAAGTAGAAAAGGAATATGAGACAGCCATTGAGACGGCTTTGGGAGGCAGTATCCAGAATATTGTCACAGACAATGAGGAGACAGCCAAGGAGCTGATCAGTTTTCTGAAGAAGAATAAATACGGAAGAGCTACCTTCCTGCCTCTTACCAGTATGAACAATAAAAAGCCTCTGAATAATCCTCAGGCCCTGAAAGAGCCGGGGGTTATCGGGATTGCCAGTGATCTGGTAAAGGTGGCTGCGGAATACCAGGGGCTTTCGGTGTATCTTCTGGGAAGGACCCTGGTGGTGGATCATATTGATCATGGGATCGCTATTGCCAGAAAGTATCACTACAGTATCCGGATGGTAACTCTGGAAGGAGAATCTTTAAATCCGGGAGGTTCTCTTACAGGCGGTTCCTTTAGAAATAACAGCAACCTGCTGGGAAGGCGCAGAGAGATCGAAGAGCTCCAGGACGCAGTGGAAAAACTGAAAAAAGATATGGAGGATATGCAGAAAAAGCTGGAAGAATACCGGAATAAAAGAAACCAGTGCAGAGATCAGGCAGCCTCCATCCAGGAACAGCTTCAGGAGCAGTATATCCGGGAGAATACTGTTCAGGTCAATCTGGATTCCATGGACGGAAAGCGGGAAGACATCCGCAGAGAATATGAAAACCTGAAGCTGGAAAAGGAAGATCTGGAAAAACAGACAAAGGAGATCCGGGAGAATACAGCTTCCATCAAGCTAGAGCTGGAAACCAGTGACAGCCAGGAAAAACAGCTGGAGGAAGAAATTAATAAAAATCAGGCCCTTCTGGAAGAAAAGAAGAAGAGTGAGGCAGAGATTTCCGCAAAACTGGAAAAACTCCATCTGGAGTCTGCTGGCTTTACATCCAGACAGGGGTTTGTACTGGAAAACCTGAACCGTATCCAGGAAGAAATCACAAACTTTGAAAGACAAAAAGAAGGAATTTCCGCAAGTATGGATCAGGGCAAAGAGGAAATCCTTCAGAAAGAAAAAGAGATCGCACAGATCGAGGAAACCATAAAAGCTGGAGAAGAGGAAACGAAAAGAGATCAGGAAAAGATGAAAGCGGCTCTGGAAAAGAAAGAAGAGATGACCAGAGATCATAAAGGCTTTTTTGCCAGAAGAGATGAGCTTTCTTCTAAGATGAACCTTCTCGACAAAGAGAGCTACCGTCTTCAGGGGCAGAAGGAAAAGCTGGAAGAGGAGCAGGAATCCCAGACCAGCTATATGTGGGAAGAGTATGAGATGACTTACGGCCAGGCAAAAGAACAGGCAGATCAGGAGCCGGGAGAGCGGGGAGAGATCAAAAAGCAGATCCAGCAGATCAAAACAGAGATCCGCCAGCTGGGAAATGTAAATGTAAATGCGATAGAAGAATATAAAGAAATATCCCAGCGTCATGATTTTATGAAGACCCAGCACGAAGATCTGGTAAAATCCGAAGAAACCCTTATGGGAATCATTGAGGAGCTGGATACAGGCATGCGCCGGCAGTTTCAAGAAAAATTTGCCCAGATCCGGATAGAATTTGATAAAGCGTTCAAAGAACTTTTCGGCGGCGGAAAAGGTACCCTAGAGCTGGATGAAGAGGAAGATATCCTGGAGGCGGGAATCCGGATCATCTCCCAGCCTCCGGGAAAGAAGCTTCAGAATATGATGCAGCTTTCCGGAGGGGAGAAGGCCCTTACGGCCATTGCCCTGCTTTTTGCCATCCAGAACCTGAAGCCTTCACCCTTCTGTCTCCTGGATGAGATCGAAGCGGCCCTGGATGATTCCAATGTTACCAGGTATGCCCAGTACCTGCATAAGTTGACAAAGAATACACAGTTTATTATTATAACACATAGGCGCGGTACCATGACGGCGGCAGACCGGCTTTATGGTATCACCATGCAGGAAAAGGGAGTATCTACCCTGGTTTCTGTAGACCTGATCGAACACGATCTGGATAAATAGGAGGAGATTATGGCAGAAGAAAAAAAAGGTTTTTTTAAGCGGCTGGTAGAGGGACTGTCCAAGACCAGAGAAAATATTGTTTCTGGGATTGACTCTATTTTCAGCGGCTATTCCAGTATAGATGATGATTTTTATGAAGAAATTGAAGAGATCCTGGTCATGGGAGATATCGGGATCAATACGACTACCGCGATTATTGAAAGATTGAAGGAGCAGGTGGCACAGCAGCATATCAAGGATCCGTCTCAGTGCAAACAGCTCCTTATGGACAGCATCAAAGAGCAGATGTCTGTGGGAGAAACCGCCTATGAATTTGAAAACAGAAAATCCGTAGTTCTGGTCATAGGGGTCAATGGAGTAGGTAAGACCACCTCTGTTGGAAAGCTGGCAGGAAAACTGAAAAGCCAGGGAAAAAAAGTGATCCTGGCAGCGGCAGATACTTTCCGGGCGGCAGCAGGAGAACAGCTTATCCAGTGGGCTAACCGGGCAGGGGTTGAACTCATCGGCGGCCAGGAAGGGGCAGATCCCGCATCGGTAGTTTACGACGCGATCGCAGCGGCAAAAGCCAGAAATGCAGATGTGCTTCTCTGCGATACGGCAGGAAGACTTCATAATAAGAAAAATCTCATGGAAGAGCTGAGAAAGATCTATAAGATCATCGCAAGGGAATATCCCGAGGCTTATCTGGAGACACTGGTGGTCCTGGATGGTACTACAGGCCAGAATGCCCTGGCCCAGGCCAGACAGTTTAATGAGGTGGCCAATGTTACGGGAATTATCCTTACAAAGCTGGACGGAACCGCCAAAGGAGGTATCGCCGTGGCGATCCAGTCCGAACTGGATATCCCGGTGAAATATATCGGTGTAGGAGAGACCATTGATGATCTTCAGAAATTTAACCCCGATGAATTTGTAAACGCCCTGTTTGATACGGGAACACTAAACGAAGAGTAGACACAAACAGAGAAAGAAGGAAAGAAGAATGCTTACATTAGACAAGTTTGAAGAGGCTGCAGAAATCGTAAAGAAAGTGACCCAGGAGACGAAGCTGGTATACAGCGATTATTTCAGCAGCCAGACAGGAAATAAAGTATATTTAAAACCGGAAAATATGCAGGTTACCGGAGCTTATAAGATCCGGGGAGCTTATTACAAGATCAGTACCCTTTCCCAGGAAGAAAGAGAGAAGGGATTGATCACAGCTTCTGCAGGAAATCATGCCCAGGGCGTAGCCTATGCTGCAAAAGCCTTCGGGGTAAAAGCAGTGATCGTTATGCCTACCACCACACCTCTGATCAAAGTAGAAAGAACAAAAAGCTATGGGGCGGAAGTGGTCCTTTACGGAGATGTGTATGATGAGGCCTGTGATCATGCTTATGAACTGGCGGAAAAATACGGATATACCTTTATCCATCCTTTTGATGACCCGGCAGTAGCTACCGGTCAGGGAACCATTGCCATGGAGATCATCAAGGAGCTTCCCCTGGTAGACTATATCCTGGTTCCCATCGGCGGCGGCGGACTGGCTACGGGAGTTTCTACTCTTGTAAAACTGCTGAATCCAAATATCAAAGTGATCGGTGTAGAACCGGCAGGAGCAAACTGTATGCAGGCTTCTCTGGAAAAAGGAGAGGTAGTGACCCTTCCTACTGTAAATACCATTGCTGACGGAACTGCCGTAAAACGTCCCGGAGATCATATTTTCCCATATATCCAGAAAAATGTAGACGAGATTATTACGGTCAAGGATGATGAACTGGTAGTTGCTTTCCTGGATATGGTAGAGAATCATAAGATGGTGGTGGAAAATTCCGGCCTTCTTACAGTTGCTGCCTTAAAGCATCTGAAATTCCAGAATAAAAAAGTGGTTTCTATTTTAAGCGGCGGAAATATGGATGTGATCACCATGGCTTCTGTGGTACAGCATGGACTGATCGCCAGAGACAGGATTTTTACTGTTTCCACGCTTCTGCCTGACAGACCGGGAGAACTGGTACGTGTGGCCAGTATCATTGCCGAAAAACAGGGCAATGTGATCAAACTGGAGCATAATCAGTTTGTCAGCACCAACCGGAATGCGGCTGTAGAACTGCGGATTACGCTGGAAGCCTTCGGAACCGAACACAAGAAAGAAATCCTGGATGCCCTGGATGAGGCGGGATTCCGGCCAAAACTGGTGACCACAAGTCTGTAAGAAAAAGAAGGAGAGAGTATAAAAGAATTAAAAAGGATGGGACTTTCCGGATCTGTTCCGGTGAGTTTCCCATCCTTTTTTCATAAGCTTGTTTATTTTACGGTGATCAGTTCATATTCTTTATTTCCGATACCGATGGCTACACCATGGTCAATAGCGGATTCCCAGTTGGTATCCGGGAATATGCTGTGGAAGTGGTCATGATGATGAGCAGCCCGTTCTTCTTCCCCGCAGTCTCCCAGTTTACTGTTCTGGATCACCGGCTGGGCATTTACCGCATCGGCACAGGCTACATCCAGGGCTACCGGGTCAAAGGAAGCAAACATTCCCACGTTCGGTACAATAGCGGCATCGTTTTCTCCATGACAGTCACAGTAAGGAGAAACATCAATGACCAGGTTGATATGGAAGTTCGGACGTCCCTGGATCACAGCTTTGGTGTACTCTGCGATCTTGCAGTTCAGGATATCGTTAGATTCATCGGAAGCAGGTAATACCGCATCTCTTGGACAGACGCCGATACATCTTCCGCAGCCCACACATTTGTCATGGTCTATGTAGGCTTTCTTGTTTTCAAACTGAGGAGCATCATGGGCGCAGATTTTGGCGCACATTTTGCAGCCGATACACAGATCCTGGTTTACATGGGGTTTTCCGGCAGAGTGCATTTCCATTTTTCCTGCTCTGGAACCGCAGCCCATACCCAGGTTTTTCAGCGCG
Source organism: Candidatus Blautia stercorigallinarum (assembly GCA_019112785.1). Taxonomy (GTDB): domain Bacteria; phylum Bacillota; class Clostridia; order Lachnospirales; family Lachnospiraceae; genus Blautia; species Blautia stercorigallinarum. Next base: position 2,912 of record DXIQ01000042.1, on the reverse strand, counting down.
CCTCCGAAACCGGCGGCTTCATGCCCCTTAAAATGATTCAGGGAAATAACGATATCAGCATCCATGATAGCGCGGCCAATCTTGGCTTCTTTTACATATGTGCCCCCTTCTACAGGTACAAGAGCCTCGTCGGTACCTTTTAATCCGTCAGCGATCAGGATCTGACATCCGGTAGTAGTAGGATTAAAGCCATTGAGATTGGCGCTGTCCAGATGGTCCAGGGCATTTTTCCTTCCTCCTACATACAGCGTGTTGCAGTCAGTAAGGAATGGTTTGCCTCCCAGTTCTTTTACCACGTCGGCCACGGCCTTTGCGTAGTTAGGACGGAGAAATGCCAGGTTTCCGGGCTCTCCAAAATGGATTTTAATAGCTACATACTTATTCTCAAAATCAATATTTCCAATACCTGCTGTTTTGATCAGACGCTGAAGCTTCTGGAGCAGATTGTCTCCGTTTTTGGCTCGAAGATCGGTGAAATATACTTTTGAAGTACTCATCTTGCTGTTCCTCCTTATTGATCTTTTTTACTATTTTAGACATTAGAGAATAATTATTCAATATAAAAAATTGCGGAATTGATAAAATCTACTGCTTTATGATAAAATGCAGATAAAAAATACCGGGAGGAAGAGGATTATGAGAGAACTGTATATACAGGGAAAAGGAAAAATAGATTGCGGGACGATCCTTTCCGCTCTTCTGGGCCTGGGAGCGGACCCGGAAAAGATCCGGGAAAGGCTGGAAAAACTTTTTTCTCTGCCGGTCGGGCTGAAAGTTGAAAAAAACGGAAAAAGAGAATATGTTGCTCATATTACCGCACAATATAGCGGAGAGGTCAGCTGGGAGCAGGCAGAAGCATATTTTGCTGACAGAAAGGAAGAAAACAGGATAAAAGAAAATGTCTGTAAAATGACGGAACTTATCCGGGAGGCGGCGCAGATTCCGGCGGATAAGCCTTTTCTGCCATTGTCGGACAGAGAGACTTCTCTGGTTTCCCTGGCGGCGCTGGCTATAGCTATGGAGCAGATGGATTTTTTTGGATGCAGAGTCTGTGAGCTGGAGGAAGGCTTCGGAACAAAAGAAGGGAAAATGGTCCCTTCAGAAGAAATTATGGAGATCCTGGGAAAAAGCAGCCTTCTGGTGGATTTTTCTTCCGGAGACAATGAAAATTTTACTCCCGGAAGCGCAGCTTTTCTGGCTGCATACGGGAAGGCTGCCGGACAGACGGGAGGAAAAAGGATTGCCGGCTGGGCCCTGGGCGTTTCCGAAGAAGGAAGGGAAAAGGGCATGGTCAGGGCAGTGATCCTGAAGGAAGCAAGTGATATTCCGGTAGGAGAAAAAGCAAAAGATACTGTCCAGGTCCTGGAGACTAACGTAGATGACTGTTCCGGGGAACAGCTTGGATACGCCATTGACCGGCTTATGAAGGCGGGGGCTTTAGATGCCAGCTGTTTTCCTATTTTTATGAAAAAGGGAAGGCCTGCCTATATGCTCCAGGTGATCTGCAAAAAAGAAAACCGGGAGGAACTGGAAGATATTATTTTCAGGGAGACGACCAGTATCGGTCTGCGCAGATATGAGGAAAACCGCAGGATCCTTCCCAGGTCTTTCAAAGAAATAACACTCAGGGACGGACATAAAGTGAAAATAAAGATCTGCTGTCATCACGGACAGAAATTCTGTTATCCGGAATATGATACTGTGCGGAAGGTCTGTGAAGAAACGGGAAGACCTTACCGGAATGTCTATGACGAGGCAGCGGCTCTGGCAGGAGGTTTTGAGAATGACATATGAAGAAAAGAAAGAAAAATTTTATGATAAAATGAGAGAATACACCCGACAGGATCTGTGTATTGCCTTTTCAGGAGGAGTAGACAGCAGCCTGCTCCTTATGGCGGCAAAAAAATGTATGGAAGGGGAAAAGAAGATCTACGCCGTGACTTTTGACACCATGCTCCATCCTTTCTGCGATCTGGAAACAGCCAGAAAAGTGGCCGGGGAGGCGGGAGTGATCCATGAGGTGATCTATCTCAACGAGCTGGAACAGGCAGAGATCCGGTTTAACCCGGTAAACCGCTGCTATCTGTGCAAGAAGGCTCTTTTCCAGAGATTGAAAGACTTTGCAGCTCAAAAAGGGGTATCTCTGATCCTGGAAGGCACTAACGAGGACGATCTCCATGTATACCGTCCGGGACTTCAGGCAATCCGGGAACTGGGGATCCTCAGTCCTCTGGCAGATACCGGCTTTACAAAAGAAGAGGTAAGAAGGCTGGCGGGAGAGCTGGGAGTTTCTGTGGCCAGCCGGCCCTCCACTCCCTGTCTGGCTACCAGGCTGCCCTATGGTGCTGAAATAAAGCCGGAAATCCTGGAACAGATCGCCCGGGGGGAAGAATTTTTAAGAAACGCAGGATTTGCCGTGGTCCGGCTGCGGCTTCACGGTGACATTGCCAGGATCGAGATCCCCTGTGAGAAATTTCCGGAGTTTTTGGAAAAAAGGGAAGAAATCGTTAAAAATCTCAAAAATATGGGATTTTCTTATATTACGCTGGATATTCAGGGCTTCCGCAGCGGGAGTATGGATGAAAATCTGTAAAAAATTTATGAGTGTCAAGAAAAAATACTTGACACCCATAAAAACCTGGTGTATGATAACCAAGGTGATTGTCAGTGGAAAAAATAGTAGAACAGACTCTGCTGTATGATTTTTACGGCGAGCTTCTTACAGAACATCAGAGAAGAATTTATGAAGATGTGGTGTTAAATGACTATTCCCTCAGTGAGGTGGCCCAGGAACTGGGAATCAGCCGTCAGGGCGTCCATGACAATCTGAAAAGATGCAGCAGGATCCTTGAGGACTATGAAGAAAAGCTTCATCTGGTGGAAAAGTTTGTTTCCATCCGGGAGAAGATCCG
>DXIQ01000041.1 GCA_019112785.1 Candidatus Blautia stercorigallinarum | reverse complement strand
CTCTTACCTTTTTGCTCCGTACTGTTCATAATATGCATCGATAGCGCTTTTCAGCTTGTCATCTATAATTACTTTTCCTTTGTATTCTTTGTTATATAAGTGTTCTACCACTTCTTCCATAGTAACGATTGCGTTGGTCTCAAATCCATAAAGATCTTTTATTTCCTCAAGAGCGCATTTCTCTCCGCCCTTTCCAACTTCCATACGGTCCAGAGATACCATCAGACCTACGATCTCCACGTTGGCGGCTCCTCTTACCTTAGGAACGGTTTCTTCCATGGATTTTCCGGAAGTGGTCACATCTTCGATCATAACTACCCGGTCGCCGTCCGCAAGCTTGCTTCCCAGGAAGCTTCCCTTATCTGCGCCGTGATCCTTCTCTTCCTTTCTGTCCGAGCAGTAACGGATCTCTTTCCCGTACAATTCGCTGTAGGCGATCGCTGTCACTACACTGATCGGGATTCCTTTATAGGCCGGTCCGAAAAGCACGTCAAAATCGTCACCATATTTGTCATGAATGGCCTTTGCGTAATATTCCCCCAGGCGTTTAAGCTGGGAGCCTGTAACATAAGCCCCTGCATTCATAAAGAATGGTGATTTCCTGCCGCTCTTCAAAGTAAACTCTCCGAATTTCAACACATTGCAGTCTACCATAAATTCAATAAACTCCTGCTTATACTGTTCCATATCTGCGTCCTCCTGTATCATAAAACTTTTCAGTCTGATTCATTCATTTGTAAATTCCTTTTTCATTCTAACATAAGTGCCGGGTATTTTCAATTAAGGAATAGCCAAACGTTTTTTGCGCTATTTCTCTTCATAATGTTCCAGTTCCTCCGGAGGATATGCCTGGCACCAGTGATGAGGCTGCATTTCCTTCAAAGTAACAAACAGCAGAGAATTATCCTCCGTAGTCACTCCTACCTGCACATCTTCTCCCCAGTACCGCAGTCTTTCCTGGCACACGCCACAAGGTGACAAGACCTTAAATGGAGAATTTTCATCATCTCTTACCACACACAAACAATGTGTCACCTTCTCATTATATTTGTGTGCCTCGCACATAGCCCCTGTTTCTATACATAGCAGCACAGAGGAATTGGCGCTTTCCAGAGCAACGCTTGTAAAATAGCTTCCCTGTTTGGTGTGTATCACAGCGGCCCCTCCCCAACCTGTAGGATATCTTTTCTTGATAAACTCTGTAGCAATTTCATACATTTTATTTTCAATTTTCAAGTCTCTCATCATATGCTTCTTCCTTTTCTGCCAATCTTATGACTCTTCACAGGAAAAATACAGCCCATCTTCTGTAAAATGGACGGTGATATTTTTCTTTTTATAATAATCCTGAATGCATTCCAGTGTTTTTTCTTTTAATTCTTCTGTCTGGCAGCATTCCCCCGGCGGCTCTATGCAGGCCGTTTTTTCATTTTTATAACTTACATGATATCTTAGGTTTTTTCTTTTTAATTCACTGTTCAGGACTATGATGTCCCCATAATTTATATCCATTGTTCCCTCCGCTTTATTAGATAACTCAGGCAACCTTTGGTTGTGACCTTCTGTTTTTCCTGCCTATCTCAACGCCTTTTCCAGATCTGAAACAAACAATGCCTGCTGCTTTTTCAAATAGCCTTTTACAAAAGGTTTGAAGAAAAATTTTTTCACTGTCACTTCTTCTGTAAACTCTATTTCTGTTTTATCTCCTTTCGGTGTAAAAACACCGGTCCAATGGCCTTTCATATTGCTGTTCTCCATATCAAATTCCCAGCGCTTACATGGTATGGAAAGCGTAATGGTAAAAGTCGTAGGGTATCCTTCTTTTGTATACTCCACAAACTGTTTTTCACCGAGGATTTCCGTTCTGCTCAGATCGCTGCGCCATGTATAATGCTCCACATCTGTAACCACTTTCCAGACTTTGGAAATATCTCCGGAAAGAAGTGCTTTAATACTAGAAACCGCCATATCATATCCCCCTGTAGCTGTCTGGCCAGACTGTAGTTTTGACTGTATTATACAATAGAAGCTTCTCTTTGAGAATAGACAGGATTATTTCCCGCATTAAAAAAATTTTCTCGTTCCTTATAAAAACCTTAAAATTAAATGTTACCCTTTCTATATCAAAAGCAGAAAGGAAACGATTATGAGAAAGAAAAAACACAAAATTTTACGCACCGCTTTATTATGCCTCTTTGCGTCACTGCTCCTGGCTCTTTCGGTTTTTATGCATTTTGGAGGTTTCGGACCAGGGAAAAGCGCAGATCCAAAAGAGTTTGCCTCTTATGCAGGCAACATACAGGATATTTCCATACCAAAAGAAGCCCGGATCATTGCCCTGGGGGAAGCTACTCACGGAAATGTGGAATTCCAGGAGCTGAAACTAAAGGTATTCAAACTTCTGGTGGAAAAATATGACGTAAGGGCTTTTGCCCTGGAAGGAGACTATGGTGGCTGTGAACAGGTAAACCGTTATATACACGGCGGAGAGGGAACCGCTCTGGAAGCTGCCAGGGCCATTGGCTTTAAAATCTACTGTACCAAAGAAATGGCGGAACTTATCTCTTATATGCGGCAGTATAACGAAACCGCTGCCCCGGGAGAAGATCTCCGTTTTTACGGCTTTGATATGCAGAGATATGTATACAGTTTTCAGTTTTTAACAGAGGGCTGCAGAAAAGCCGGAATAGATACGGAAAGTCTGGAGTCCCTTATGGATGGTGAAAACTGGGCCGCCGGATACAGCAATGAGGAACGGATCCAGACATTATCTCAGATAAAAGCTCACCTTGAAAAACAGGAAAACACAGAGCAGGCTGTCCATTTTGCCGACGTGCTGCTGCAATATCTGGATTTTCAGGGAAAACTGGATACCGGCCGGGACGATCCAGTGGTATTAGATGCTCTCGCCGTATTAAGAGATAAGTTTTTAGCAGAAAATATCAGCTGGATCGCCGCACAGGAATCCAGGGCTGGACATAACCGGATATTTGTGACAGGCCATAATAAGCACGTGGCCCGTTGGGAAAGTTATGATTCTATGGGAATGCTCCTTGCAGATGAAATGGGGAACGGTTATTATGTCATTGGCACAGACTTTTATAAAACCTGTTGCAATGTTCCTGACCAGGTTTCCGGCAAGCGGACAAATCAGGTATTTTATTCCCACGACCCTCTGGCAAATGCTGCCAAAAAGGCCGGCTTCGGCATCTGCTGGCTGGACTTTTCCAAAATACCGGCAAACACTCCCCTGGGAGAATTGTCCAGGGATTATGTGTATCAGGGAAATCTGGGGGAGGGCTATGTCTGGTATATGCGCCTGCTGCCTCTCAGCTACCGGTTGTTCCAGCCGCCGGCAACGCTCTATGACAGCATGATCTTTGTGTCAGAGGCCACGCCTATCCAGATACTGGAGGAGTAAATAATATTTCGGGACACTGAATTCTTAAAATTAAAACTGGAGGAAATATTATGGCAAAACTATTAGTGATAGATGATGATCCGGATATACTGAAGCTGATACGGAAAACCCTGGAAAAGGACGGTCATCAGGTAGATGTGGAAACAGACCCTGCCCCTCTGGGCCCGGACCGGTGCAGGCAGTATGATCTGATACTCTTAGATGTGATGATTCCCGGCGAAGACGGCTTTTCTTTCTGCCGCCGTATCCGCCGGGAAGTGGACTGTCCTATATTATTTCTCACCGCCAAAACAGAAGAGGCGGCCCTTGTAGAAGGTTTTGGTCTGGGAGGAGACGATTACATAAAAAAACCTTTCAGCCTTACGGAGCTCCGGGCACGGGTGTCGGCTCATCTGCGGAGAGAAAAACGTCAGCCAACCCATACGCTGAACCGGGGCGGTCTCCGCTTTGACATGCAGGCAAAAACCATTTCCACACAAGAACATCTCTTGTCTTTTACCAAAGGGGAATACGGGATCTGCGAATATCTGGCTCTCCACCCCGGCCAGGTCTTTACCAAAGAACAGTTATATGAATCTGTTTTTGGCCTTGACGCTGAAGGGGATTCCTCTGCGATCGCAGAACATATTAAGAACATCCGGAGCAAACTGAGAGCTGAAAATTTAAATCCCATAGAAACTGTCTGGGGGGTGGGCTATAAATGGCGAAAAGACAACCTTCTATAACTCTTTCTTTTGTTCTTCTCCGCTTTGCTGTCCTTATGCTTGGCTGTATGCTGCTATGCGGTCTTTTATGGCTGGTCCTTATAACAGGGCTGCAGACCGCAGGATTTATTTACCATGGTTCGGTTTCCAATCAGCAGGCAGAAGAAATGCTGAAAGACCATCCGGCTGTTTTTGCAGCTCCTGATGAAAATTTTCTGCCGGAATATGCTTTATTTGATACAGAGGGAGCTGTACTTAAAACCAATACCAAAGGCAGGGAACTGGATTCTCTCCGGGAATTTTTCCAGACAACCCCTGAGGATCTGCATATTATCCGGTATACTTACAAAGATGGAAGTACCCTGGTCCTCCGCTGGCATTACCGGAGGGAATTTACTGACCCGGGGCTCCGGGCCCTCCTGCCGCCTTTTGAATACTTATGGTTTGCCTCCCTTGGAATAGTCCTGGTTCTCTGTCTGATCCTGAATACCCTGTGGCTTCGCAGATATCTAGCCTCCAGGCTCCGTCTCTTTGGAGAAGTAAGCCAAAAAATCGGAGCCAGAGAACTGGATTTTATGATCCCTCATGCCGGCATACGGGAATACGACCAGGCCCTGGAAGCTATGGAGCATATGCGGGAAGCCCTTTACAACTCTCTTTCCTCTCAATGGGCTGCCCGGCAGGAACGGGAAGGGGAAATCGGCGCTCTTGCCCATGATCTGAAAACCCCTCTTACGCTAATAAGGGGAAATGGGGAACTTCTTTTGGAGGAAGATCTTTCAGAAGACTGCCGGGAAATGGCAGAGACGATCGTGTCCAGCAGCCGCCGGGCGGAAGGCTACGTGGCCGGGCTGCTGGAAGCCTGTGCAGGAGCAGAAGAAGAATTCCAGAGCTGTGACCTAAGCCTGATCTTTAAGGAAGCCTTTCAGAATGCCCTTCCCCTTGCAGCTTCCAAAGGAATTCTTTTGAAAAAAGAATCCGACCTTCGGGGCACTGCCTCTCTTCAAAAAGAACATTTTCTCCGGGCTGTGGGAAATCTCCTGGATAACGCCATAGAATATACCCCTTCCGGAGGCACAGTCTTTCTGAAAGGTTCCATGACAGAAAAGTCCTGGCAGCTCACTGTATTCGACCAGGGGCCCGGCTTTACGAAAGAAGCTCTGGCCCACGGCACCAAACGTCTGTGGAGGGGAGATACCGGCCGCAGTCTGGACGGTCACAGAGGACTGGGACTCTGGATTGCTGCACAGGTAGTAAAAAGTCATTCAGGGGAATTGGAATTGAACAACTGGGAAAGGGGAGGCATGGTTACAATCCGGATGCCGTAATTCCTTCTTTTCCAATCAAATGCCGGGAAAACTGCAGTCTGCTTTCCAGCAGGCTGCCTGTTTTTTCCTTAATCGCAGGATCATCTAAGTAACTCCATTATTTTCTGATTAATTTCCGACAAAATATCAATAACAGAATCTTCTCCAAAGGACCGGCACTTCTCAAAAGCGTAAAATCCGCCGTAAATTGAAAGCGTAAACAGTACATTTGCAGTAATATTTTCTTTATAATCCGGACGCAACGAAAATATGATATCCTTCAGACTGCTCTCGGTCCGGATCAGCAGCATGTTTGTCCGGCTTCCGGAGAAAAGAACATGAATAAAATTTTCTCTGGACATATAGGCGTACATCAGCTCCCTGATAAAAATGTCAGGTTTTGAAAACAGATATTCCGGATGTTGCAGGCTGTCGATGATTTCTTTTGCCGTCTGTGCCTCCAGATGTTCCGATAAATCATAAATATCTTTAAAATGTGTATAAAAGGTAGACTTATTGATTTCTGCCTTCTCACATAATTCTTTTACGGTAATCTTTTCAATTGCTTTTTTGGAACGAAGCTCTAAAAATGCATTTGTTATGCTTCTTTTTGTCTTTGTGATCCTTTTATCCATAGCAGTTTTTCTCCTCTATTTCCCACTGTTTCCCATATTCGTCGTTTATCCGACGAATGAATAGGATTGCTGATTTCTGTCAGTTCTTAAACATAGTATAATGCAAAAAACAACCAGTGTCTATTTTTAGGAGGTATATTGTGGACTATTATAATTTTTACACAGGACAGGAATTTGAAGCTTATACTTATTTGGGAGCGCATATAAAGGAGCAAGGGGGCGTTGTCTTTCGTACCTTTGCCCCAAATGCGCTTAGGATCTCTGTTATCGGGGACTTTAACCATTGGCAGGAAACTCCTATGAAAAAAATCTACGACGGAAATTTCTGGGAGTGCCATATTGACAATGCCCTTCAGGGTATGAAATATAAATATCGGATCTATGATAGAAATGGAAATTTTTTAGACCATTGTGATCCTTACGGATTTTATGCTGATCTACGACCGGAAGCATCTTCAATCATATATGGATTATCAAATTACCGTTTTTCTGATAAAAAGTATTTGAACCGAAGAAAAAGCACAGAACAACGTCCGATTAATATCTATGAGATCCACGCCGGTTCATGGAAAAAACCGGAAGATCATGAACGCCCTTTCTACAGCTATCGTGAGCTTGCGGATCTGCTCATACCCTATTTAACAGAAAATCATTATAACTTTGCAGAGCTTATGCCTCTGCATGAATATCCCTGTGATGAATCATGGGGCTACCAGGCCACTGGATTTTTCAGCCCTACTTCCCGATATGGCACTCCTGATGATCTGCGGTATTTCATTGACAGATGTCACGAGGAAAATATTGGTGTGATTTTAGATTTCGTCCCTGTCCACTTTGCGGTTAATGATTATGGTTTGCTGAAATATGACGGAACCGCCCTCTATGAATACCCTCACAGTGATATTGGCATAAATGCAGTCCAACCTGCAGATTGCTTTCACAGCTTCACTTTCTCCCATTCTAAAACTTCCCTTCATCAGATATATCGTCTTACTTTTTTCATATATTCTCTGTAACGATCTCCGAATTTCCGGATACACCATCTTTCCTCTGCAAGGATGATCCAGTGGCCAGAAATCCGGAACAAGATCACAAGCCCCAGCAGGATCCCGGACCGAGTCAAAAAGGCCATACCCGCAAAGCAGATAAAATAGACCACATACATGGGATTTCTGGAAAACCGGTAAAGACCTCTCCTGTTAAATCCCATCTCGTCCGGAAAAGAAAAATTTACCATTGCCGCTGTACATAAGCAAAGTCCCAGAATATAGCAGATCAATCCTGTATAAAACTGCCAGGAATATCCTGACCGGATCTTCAGAAAAAGCAAATAGAAAAATATTGCAATGTTACATATCTGGTAAATATAATAGGCAGCCTTTTCCCTGCCCTGCATCGGGGCAAAATAAGCCGCCCTGGCCAATGCCCCGGGATTTAAAACCAGCGGCAGCAAAAACCGGACTGCAAAAAAAGGCAGAAATAAAAGAACTCCATTCATAACCATTACAGATCCATTGATTTTAATTGATTCACTGTATCGTACATAATAGCAAGACACTT
>DXIQ01000040.1 GCA_019112785.1 Candidatus Blautia stercorigallinarum | reverse complement strand
GAGTGCAAGAAGTCGTTTCAGGTTCTTCACTTCTTAATCTCCCTTGTCTAGAATATCTATTATTATAATAATTTTTGAGGTATCCGTCAATGTATAAACAACTTGGCCGCAGATTTTGGGGATATACTTATGAAGAAATGAAAAAGGATCTGGAGATATTCGCCAGGGCTTTTCCCGAAACTATGGAATTGAGAACACTGGGAAAAACTGCAGATAATAGGGAAATTTACTGCTTTATACTGGGAAAGGCGGACGCCGGAGAAAAGATATTTTTGTCCGGCGCCATTCACGGAAGAGAATATATGACCAGCCAGCTTCTTATGGAACAGACCGCAGAATTTCTTACAAAGCTGTATCGGGAAGAAACTTATAAAGGATATTCCTATAAAGAGCTGCTAAGGGGAAAGGCCGTCTATGTGGTGCCTATGGCCAACCCTGACGGGGTCACCATCAGCCAGCAGGGTCCCAGAGGACTTAGGGATCCGAAGCTTCAGAAACTGGTATGGAAGATCGGGGAGAGGGAAGGGGGGAGAATGCCCTGCGGCCCTTACTACAGGAGATGGAAAGCCAATGCCCGGGGCGTGGATCTGAACCGTAATTTTCAGGCTTTCTGGGAAGAGTACCACGATCTGAGGGGACAGCCCTCCAGGGAAGGCTACAAAGGCCAGGCTCCGGAGGACCAGGAGGAGTCCAAAGCATTGGCAGAACTTACCAGACAGGAAAAATTCCAGAGGACGGTCAGCTACCATTCCTCCGGGGAAGTCATTTACTGGGACTTTGGACAAAAAGGCGAATTCAGGAAAATATGCCGAAATTTTGGAGAGCGGATCCAGAGAATCACAGGATACGGCCTGCCGGAAGGATGGGATCATCTGGACCCTGCAGGCTACAAAGACTGGGCGGTAAAAGAAAGGAAGATCCCCAGCCTCACCATCGAAATAGGAAAAGCAGAGTCTCCCCTGCCGCCCTCCGCCTTCCGGGAAATTCTGAGAAGGAACCGGGGTGTCTGGGAGGAGACTCTTTTGTCCCTGTGAAAAGAATTTTGATGAATTTCTGCTATGTACGAGGCTGCCGCGGTAAAATGTATCTTGTTGCCGTACGCCCTTACCGCGGCAGCCTTGTTAAAAGGGGAGGATAAAGTATTTCTACTTTTTCTTTGGTCGTCTGCGGAAAGCGTCACCTCTTTGTGCCATCCCTCCGTGGACTATTTCTAGTATTGCCGGGAGAGAAAAATCTATACATATTTCAGAAAAAAATTGTGAACTGTTAAGAAAATAGCGATTTTGGGTAATGCCCCAGCGCCTTTTTTAGTCGTCAGAAGTTACATAAAATAGTATCTTGGTAATATATTCATTTTCGTCATAAGAGGTAATATAGTCATTGATACAGAATTCGTAGGAATCGGAGCAGATCTTCAGGTTATGGCTGCGGCAGTATTCCAGGATCTTTTCATAGGAACGGCCGATGGACAGATAATCTCCCACATGGTAGATCCCGACGCATTTTCCGGCGGGAAGCTTACGTATATTTTCGGCTTTGTCGGTTTTCTCTATGGGAAGAAAAGCATGGGAAGCCTCTGTATAACGGCCTTCCTGGATACGTTCCAGGGGAACGACTACCCCGCACTGGAAAAATACGGGGAGCTGTTTCTGGAAGGAACCGGCAAAGCATTTTTTTGTGGCAATGCTGATTTCCCGGAGAGTGTAAGGCTCTTCTACAGTCTGGAGCAGGATGTACTGGGAGTTGATATCTTCAAGAAATACAGAGTTTTCTTTTCCCCGAAGCCCTTTTGTCTCTTCCATCTGCTGGCAGCGGTTCACCAGACGGCTTCGGATCATATACAGTTCCTGGATCCGGCTGTCGATGACCGAGAGCTGGTTTTTCATGGCAGCCAGACTGCTGTCAATGGTGTAATGCTGCATATGCTCTTTGATCTCGCTGAGAGAAAAACCGATTTTTTTCATAATGAGAATGGCATCCAGATAGTCTAACTGCTTGGCGCTGTAGTACCGGTATCCATTGCCGGGATCTACATAATCGGGACGAAACAGGCCGATCTTGTCATAGAAGATCAGGGTCTGCTTTGAAATTTTCTGATATCTGGCTACTTCGCCGATGGAAAATAAGTTCTCCATGCCGCCTCCTTTGAACAGAATACTCCGGGATGAAAACACTGGCTATGCAAAATTTTTTCGCCCGGACCTCTTGACATTATAGTTACTATATCCTTTATTATAAAGTTTCAAAAGAGAAAATACAAGGAGGCGTTTTTGTGAAAACAAATTGGTTGATGACCATAAGAGATAAACTTACAGAGGGACTGACATGGAAGAAGATCTTTTTCATTATTATCGGAGCGGGGATCTGTACTTTTGGCATACACAATATCCACCAGCGTACAGGGATCACAGAAGGCGGGGTTATCGGCATGATGCTCCTTGTGGAGCGGTGGCTGGGAATCTCTCCTTCGGCTATCACTTCGGTTCTGGATATTTCCTGCTATCTGCTGGCTTTTAAATATCTGGGAGGACAGTTTATCAAGATTTCCATGATATCTACTTTCAGCGTGTCCCTGTTTTACAAATTCTGGGAGCTGTTCCCTCCCATGCTGCCGGACTTGTCTGAATATCCCCTGGCAGCGGCTATAGGCGGAGGACTCTTTGTGGGGATCGGCGTAGGGATCATTGTCCGCCAGGGAGGCTCCAGCGGCGGTGACGACGCCCTGGCCCTGACCATATCCAGAGTGACTCACTGGCGGCTGTCCAGATCCTATCTTTTTACAGACCTGGTAGTCCTGGGACTTTCCCTGACTTATATCCCGGTTTTCCGGATTGCTTTTTCTCTGATCACGGTTACCATTTCTTCTTTCCTTATCGATCTGGTACAGAACTTCGGGAAGGAGAAAGCCCCTAAGACATCCAAGGTCCAGGCTCAGGGAGAGTAAATGGATATTTATCCGTAAAAATAGCTTGCCTTTTCCATGAGAACTCCCATAATAGTAGTTGGAGGAAAAGGAGATTATGAATAAGATTCTGATTTTAGAAGACGACAGAAAATTAAATGACGGGATCCGGCTGGCTCTTAGAAGGGAAGACTGCACGTTTCTCCAGTGCCAGACTATAGAAGAGGCCAGGGAACTGCTGAAGAAAGAAAAAGTCCGGCTGATCCTTCTGGATCTGAACCTTCCGGACGGAAACGGGCTGGATTTTCTTCAGGAGATCCGGGCAAAGAGCGCCGTGCCGGTGATCATCATTACTGCCAATAATATGGAAACAGATATTGTTATGGGGCTGGAGATGGGGGCCAATGATTATATTACCAAGCCTTTCAGCCTGATGGTTTTAAGAGCCAGGGCAGGGGTACAGTTAAGACAGCAGGATATGTCCGGGCAGACACTGTATCGGGAAGGCCCTTTTTCCTTTGATTTTCAGCGGCTGGTCTTTCAGGTGAGAGGCCGGGAAGTGGAGTTCAGCAAGACAGAACAGCGGCTTCTGAGAAAACTGCTGGAGAACAGAGGAGCTACTTTAAAGAGGACCTATCTCATTGATGAAGTGTGGAGCGGAGATACAGAATTTGTAGATGAACATGCCCTGACCGTAGCCATCAAGCGGCTGAGGGACAAGATCGAGGAAGACAGTAAAAATCCCAGATATATCAAAACAGTATACGGGATCGGATATACCTGGGCGGCACAGTGATATGGAAATGATAGTATTTGGAACAGGAATGCTTGTTTTGGCAGCAGGAATCTGGGTTTATGGAAGACAGAAAGAGCGGCGGCTTCTGGAACGGCTGGAGTCTATGCTGGAAAAAGCAAGGAGCGGAAGCTTCCGCCAGGAAGAGATCGACGAGACTATGGTATCTTCTGTGGAAAATTCCATGGCCCGCTTTCTGGAGGACAGCAGACTGGCAGAAAAAAACCTAAATCAGCGTAAGGAGAAGATTCAGACCATGATATCGGATATTTCTCATCAGACGGCTATACCCATTTCCAATATCCTGGTATACAGCCAGCTTCTGGAAGAGGACTGCACAGATCCCCAGATGAGAGAATATGGGACCGTGATCCGCCAGCAGGGAGAAAAGCTTCAGTTTCTCCTGGATTCCCTGGTGAAGATATCCAGGCTGGAAAACGGGATCATACAGACAGTCCCTCAAAAAGGAGAGCTGAGAGAACTGGCCTGCCTGGTAAAAGGCCTTATGGAACAGAAAGCCGGAGAAAAACAGATATCCCTTGAGGTAAAGCCAGGGAAAGAGAAGACTTATGCCTGGTTTGACTGGAAGTGGACCAGGGAAGCCCTGATGAATCTGGTGGATAACGCAGTGAAATATACGCCGGCTGGTGGAAAAGTTACCCTGGAAGTGGTTTCTTACAGCCTGTTTTCCAGGATCGACGTCCGGGATACGGGG
>DXIQ01000039.1 GCA_019112785.1 Candidatus Blautia stercorigallinarum | reverse complement strand
ACGCGATCAAACGTGACGCTCTTCTTGAGAATGTTACAGTAGATGAAAACGGAAAGATCGACTTCGACGACAAGAGCGTTACAGAGAACACTCGTGTATCTTATCCCATCGATCATATCCAGAACATTGTTCGTCCTGTATCCGCTGCTCCTGCTGCTAAGGAAGTTATCTTCCTGTCTGCAGACGCATTCGGCGTACTGCCTCCGGTATCTATCCTGACACCAGAGCAGACACAGTACTACTTCCTGTCCGGATTTACAGCAAAACTGGCTGGTACAGAGCGTGGTATCACAGAGCCTACACCTACATTCTCCGCTTGCTTCGGCCAGGCTTTCCTGGAACTGCATCCTACAAAATATGCAGAAGAGCTGGTTAAGAGAATGGAACAGAGCGGCGCTAAAGCATACCTGGTAAATACAGGATGGAACGGAAGCGGAAAACGTATCTCCATCAAAGATACCCGTGGAATCATCGACGCTATCTTAAACGGCGATATCTTAAAAGCACCTACAAAGAAGATCCCATACTTCAACATTGAAGTACCTACAGAGCTTCCAGGTGTTGATACAAATATCCTTGATCCTCGTGACACTTATGCAGACGCTTCCGAATGGGAGACAAAAGCAAAAGACCTGGCACAGAGATTCATCAAGAACTTCGCAAAATACGAAGGAAACGAAGCAGGAAAGGCTTTAGTATCTGCTGGTCCTCAGTTATAATTCAAAAAAAGGCAAATTTTTACCGGGTGTGGAAATCCACACCCGGTTTTTCATATCATATTTTCCTGAAGATATTGGTTCTAGAAAATACAAAATTAAATTGCTTGCTATTGTACGGCTAAAATTCAAAAAATCTGTTTTCTAACCGTACAATCATGGCCGCTTCTACCTCCTGTTCTGTGATTTCTTGATTTTCTGCCGTAGTCGCCTGGCTGTTTCTACCCCCTATTTTGCGATTTCTTGATTTTCTGCCGTAGTCACCCGGTTATTTCTACCCCCTTATTTAGCGATTTTTGATTTTCTGCCGTAGTCGCCCGGCTGTTTCTACCCCCTATTTTGCGATTTCTTGGTTTTCTGCCGTAGTCACCCGGTTATTTCTATCCCCTATTTTGCGATTTTTGGTTTCTTTACCGTACAACTGCTACTAAAGCTACCGCTCAGATTCCGGAAAATCATTTCTTTACCGCACAATGTTAAATATGCCATAAAATAAGCTTCCCTATGTCTATTTCTCTTCTTTTTTACTCTTCGGCAACAGCAAGCTCAACAGAAGAGACACCACAAATACTCCTGCTACTGCGTTTCCGTTAAACACATCTCCTACCACCTGAGGAAAGGCTGCAAAAAAGTTTCCTGAGGTCTGGGTCAGTCCTACGCCGATGCAAAAGGCAAGAGAAACGATGATCATTGTCCGGTCATCAAATTCACATTCCTTCAGCATCTTGATCCCTTCGTACATAATAGAACCAAACATCATAACCGTACATCCTCCCAGCACTGCCTGGGGCAGAGAATTGAAGAAAGCTCCCAGCGGCGGAAAGAGTGATGCCAGGATCAGGATCAATGCTCCGGTAAAGATGGTAAACCGGTTGATCACTCCTGTCATGGTCACCAGTCCTACATTCTGGCTGAAAGAAGTCAGAGGAGGACAGCCAAAGCAGCCGGAAATGGCGCTGGAAAATCCATCTACCGCCAGAGAACCCTGAAGCTCTTCCATTTTAATATCCCTTCCTAAAGCTCCGGTACACACCGCCGTAGTGGCTCCTGTAGTCTCTGCGGCAGAAACCAGAAAGACAATGGCGATCGTAAAGAAGGCCCCCAGATCAAATACCGGCTTATGACTGGTGAAAAAGACCAGCCTGGGAATGCTGAACACTCCTACTTCCTGAATGGTCTGAGAAATTCCTGAAAAGTCCACCATAGGGGCGATACCTGCCACTGTGAAGATCACACACAGCAGATATCCGAAGATCAGTCCCACCAGAATATTCAGGTTCTTGTAGACTCCTTTCAGCAGATACCTGGAAACCAGGCAGACTGCTAAAGTAAAGGCCCCTGCCAGCAGATGATACCAGGCGCCGAAATCTTCCACTCCGCTTCCGCCGCCCCAGGAATCCATGCCTACAGACAGCAGTGACAGTCCAATGGCAATTACCACACAGGCAGACACTACCGGAGTCAGAAACCGCTTCCAGTACTTGGCGCTCAGTCCTACCAGCCCCTCGAAAATACCGCCCAGGATCACAGCCCCTACCATCCCCTCATAGCCAAGGTCGGGATTGGTACAGATCACCAGAAGGCTTCCCAGAAAAGTAAAGCTGACGCCCATAACGATCGGAAGCCGGGAACCGATCTTCCAGATGGGATAAAGCTGCATACAGGTGCCGATCCCCGCGGCAAACATGGCGCACTGTAAAAGCCGTGTGATCTCCGCCGATGTCAAATGTTCCCCGGTACTTCGCACAATAGCCGCGCTGCAGACGATCAGCACCGGTGCCAGATTGGATACAAACATGGCCAGTACATGCTGAAGTCCAAAAGGAATGGCTTTCTGAAGAGGCACTCTTCCGTTAAGCCGGTAAATATTCTCCACACTTACAGGCGGATTTTCTTCTTCTTTATTCATGATTTTCTTCTTTTCTCCTTCGTTATTAATTTCTTACAATGCATACATATGATTTAAAGGTCCACTTCCCTTTCCCAGGTCCAGTCCTGCTTTCAAAGCTCCTGTAATATAAGCCTTGGCTCCTTTTACGCTGTCTTCCAGGCTTTTCCCGCCGGCCAGACCACAGGCAATGGCGGAAGAAAGGGTACAGCCCGTACCGTGAGTATTGGAATTGTCCACTCTCTCACCGGGCAGCCAGATACTTTTTCCCTGCTCATAGAGAAGGTCATCCGCACTTTCTGAAAGGTGCCCTCCCTTTACCAGCACAGCGCCTCCTGTAAAAGAGCTGATGATCCTGGCTGCTTCTTCCATATCCTGACCGTTCCTGATCTTGGTCTGAGAAAGGGCCTCTGCCTCGGGAATATTAGGTGTCAGGACAGTGCCCAGAGGAAAAAGTTCCTCCACCAGAGCTTTTCCTGCCCCTTCCACCATAAGGGCGCTGCCGCTGGTAGCCACCATCACCGGATCGATGACAATGTTCTTTGCTTCATATTCTCTCAGCTTTTCTGCAATGACCTTTATGATCTTCTGGCTGGAAACCATGCCGATCTTCACCGCATCGGGATAAATATCCTGGAAAATACAGTCCAGCTGTTTTCCCACAAATTCCGGGGAAGCTTCTTCCACCCCATAAACTCCTGTAGTATTCTGTGCCGTAAGAGCGGTTATAGCCGTCATAGCGTACATTTTATGGGCGGTTATGGTTTTGATATCCGCCTGGATCCCGGCTCCTCCGCTGGAATCCGAACCTGCGATACTTAATACCTTCTTCATTTCCATTCACTCCATGTTCTTAAATAGATATCTGCTGTCTTTTTCAGCAGTTCCTGTTCCGGTTCCCAGACATCATAGATCCCTACCAGGAAAAATCCGTCTTTCCTGGCTGTCTGTGCCGCAAAAGCCGCATCCTCGAAAACAGCTGTTCTCTCTTTTTGTGTCCCCAGTCTCTCTCTGGCGATCTGATAGATCAACGGATTCCGCTTATTCTCTCCCGCCTCCTGGCAGGTGATCATCCCCTGGAAATATTTCTCCAGACCGGTCCGTTTAAGAGCCGTTTCTACCATAGGCCTCTGGGTAGCTGTGGCTATGTACATAGGGATCTGTCTCTCCTGGAGATCTTCCAGTACCTGGCGGACTCCCTCTTTCTCCGGAATATCCACCTGGTAATGGCCCTCCATTAATTTTTCGAAATCTTTGATCATTTCTTCTGCTTCATCCTGGATCCCGTAGCGGTCTTTGAAATATTTTGCCGCCTCCAAAAGAGTCATGGAAGCCAGAAGATCTGCCAGGTTTTCCGGGGGCTGCAGCTGCCGGGAAAGCAGATATTCATCTCCTAAATGCTCCCAGTATCCCATAGAATCCAAAAGAGTGCCGTCTACATCAAAAATAGCTCCCTCTATATCTAAACTTTTCATTTTTCTACCATTTCCTTTGCCAGGCTGCGCAGCCGGACACAGGCCTCTCTGATATTTTTCTGGGCAAAGATCCCGGAAACAATGGCAGCTCCGGCTACGCCTGTTCCCTTCAGGGATAAGATGTTTTCTTCCTTGATCCCTCCGATGGCTACTACCGGTATGGAAACACTGCTGCAGATGGCTTTCAGGGTTTCCATGGAAAGCGCTCCCGCATCTCCCTTGGTAGAAGTGGAAAAGACAGCCCCCGCTCCCAGATAATCTGCTCCATTTTTCTCTGCCTCAACAGCTTCCTCTACAGAATGGGCGGACACACCGATGATCTTATCCGGACCCAGTTTTTCCCGGACTTTCCCGGCTTCCATATCATCCTGGCCCACATGAACCCCGTCTGCTCCTATAGCCAGGGCAAGCTCCACGTTATCGTTAATGATAAAAGGAATGTGATAAGCGGCAGCCAGGGCCTTCATATCCTTTGCTTCTCTTAAAAATTCTTCCTCTCCCAGCTCTTTCTCACGAAGCTGCAGAAAGGTGATCCCTCCGTCTAAAGCTTCTTTTACCTGTTCCATCAAAGTTTTCTCCCCGGTCCAGGCCCGGTCTGTCACCGCATATAAAAGCATATCTTCTTTAGTACAGTTCATAGTCTGCTCCTTTCTCAAGATCCTCTCCTGTAAGATTATAAATCTCATCAATAAGCCAGGTACGGCAGGAAGCATTGCCGCCATGTTCCCTTTCCATACGTCTGCAGGCCCTTTCCCCGCACAATCCCATAGATGCCACAGAGGCGGCCGCTGCCTCCAAAGCCTTTCCAGGATTGGCGGCTACGCAGGCAGTCAGGATAGAACTGAGCATACAGCCGCAGCCTGTGATCCTGGACATAGCGCTGTGGCCGTTTCGGATAGCAAAGGCCCGGGAGGCATCTGCCGCAATATCTATGGCTCCGGTAACCACCACTACAGCTCCTGTATCTGCTGCAAATTTCTTTGTCATCTGCACATACTGCTCCAGATTTTCCTCTGTTACGGCTTCTCCCAGATCCGCGTCTACTCCCCGGGAACCGGCCGTACCTGTGATCAGAGTCCGGATCTCTGAAACATTTCCTTTCACAGCAGTAAATCTCAGCTGCTCCATAAATTCTGAGGCAAGTTTTCTCCGGTATCCCGAAGCTCCTACGCCTACCGGATCCAGGATCACCGGTTTCTTCCTGGCATTATAGGCTTTTCCCGCTGCCAGCATAGTGCCTGCAGTCCTGGGATTTAATGTCCCCATATTGATGTTCAGTCCCATGCAGATCTTTGCCATATCCTCTGCTTCTCCTTCATAGTCGGACATGATAGGGGAAGCTCCCCAAGCAAGGGTAATATTCGCGCAGTCATTTGCCGTAACATAATTGGTGATATTCTGGATCAGAGGGGAGGTCTTTCTTACATTATCCAGCATTTCTTTCAGCATATCTCTCTCCTGTTTCTGTGATTCTCCAAAGATTTCAGATATCCGCCCTGCAGAAAAAAGCTGTCTGCAGGGCTTCTCACACAGAAAGCAGGCTGCCGCACATGATGGGTAGTCCGATAGTGCGACAGCCTGTTTATGATTTCTTTCTGATCATACGAAACCCATTTTCATGGGGTAAGACGCAGAACCTTGTCCGGCAGTCAATGACCGGCAGCCTGCTTATTCTTCAGAGAGTCCCAGTTTTTCTCTCCATTCTTTTTCTTTGAAGCCTGTAACTGCAAAGTCCTGACCAACCAGGACGGGGCGCTTTACCAGCATTCCGTCTGTGGCTAAAAGCTCCAGCTGCTCTTCCTCTGTCATTGAAGGCAGCCGGTCTTTTAAATGCAGCTCCTTGTATTTATTTCCGCTGGTATTAAAGAATCTTTTCAGCGGCAGTCCGCTTTCCTTATACCAGGTTTCCAGCTCTTCCTTTTTCGGATTTTCCTCTACAATATGCCTGTCCTGAAATTCCAGGCCCTGGTCTGTCAGCCATTTTTTTGCTTTCTGACAGGTGCTGCATTTTGGATATTCAACAAATAACAGCATGATCCTTCTCCTTACAGTCTGTCTGTATTGGAAGCCATAAATTTGTATTCAGCTACAGAACGGTCGAAACCTTTAATATGATCGTAGAGCCAGTCTACCACATTTTTCTGTACCTGAGCTACAAAAGCGTCTGTAGGTCCTTCTTCCTCTTCCAACATTTCCTGAAGTTCTTTTACAGCCTGTTTAAATTCCGCATGTTTTGCCTTATGTTCCTGGATTCCAGGATACTGGATCTCTTCCTGAAGCTTTTCTTCTGCCTCAAAATGGAAAACCGTATAGTCCAGCAGGTAATCCAGCATCTTTACAGCCTTGATCTTTCCCTGTCCTTCCTCGCAGCTTTCCAGAAGCTGATTAATTCTGTCAATAAGTTCTTTATGCTGAGAATCAATCATATCATTTCCTGTAACCAGTGTTTCATCAAATTCAGCTCTCATAGCCATTTTCCTCCATTTTCATAATTTCTTATAGTGTACCACATTTTCTCCGGATTTCCAATATATTGCCAGATTTCTCTTGCACTGTTTCCTCTTTTATTATAGAATAGGGTCTAATGATCAAAATGGAGGTGTTTTTCATGGTATCATTTCTTGCCCGGATATTCATAAAGGATTATAAAAATACTGGTTCTCCTCAAGTCCGGCAGGCCTACGGCATGCTCTGCGGCTCTGTGGGGATCGGGCTGAATATACTGCTTTTTATAGGAAAATTCATTGCAGGGATCCTGAGCGGATCCATTGCCATTACTGCCGACGCGGTAAACAACCTGTCAGACGCCGGCTCTTCTTTTATCACTCTGATCGGCTTTAAAATGGCCGGACAGAAGCCGGACTCCCAGCATCCCTTCGGTCATGGAAGAATCGAGTATCTCTCCGGCCTGTTCGTATCGGCCGCTGTCCTCATCATGGCATTTGAACTGGTGAAAACTTCTATAGAAAAGATCATCCATCCGGAAGCCGTGGAATGCAGCCCGCTGATCCTGGTGATCCTGGCTGCCTCCATCCTGATAAAGTGTTATATGGCTTACTATAACAAAAGTCTGGGAAAGAAACTGGACAGTGCAGTAATGAACGCAACTGCCGCGGACAGCTTCAGCGACATGGTTTCTACCTTCTTTGTTTTTCTGGTAACCATTGCCAGTCTGTTCACAGACTTTAATCTGGACGGCTGGTGCGGTATCCTGGTAGGTCTCTTTATCTTCTATACAGGGATCACCGCCATGAAGGAAACTGTGGACCCTCTTCTGGGCCAGCCCCCTGCCAAAGAGCTGGTGCAGCAGATCATGGATATTGTAAACGCCCATCCTTCTGTATTGGGCATCCATGATCTACTGGTCCATGACTACGGTCCGGGGAATCTGATCATCTCTCTTCACGCGGAAGTTTCTGCCAAAGGAGATATCCTGAAGATCCATGACGAGATCGACAATATTGAACGTGAGCTGAAACAGCGCCTGAACTGTACCGCCACCATACATATGGACCCGGTAGTCACTGACGATGACTTTTCCAATCAGATGCGGGATAAGGTATCCCAGCTTCTTAAAGAGCTGGATCCGGAACTGAAAATGCATGATTTCCGTATGGTTACCGGACCTTCTCATACCAATCTGATCTTTGATGTAGTAGTTCCTTATAACTGTCCTCTTTCTCCTGATGAGGTAGAAAAGATCCTCTGTGAAAAGATCCGGAAGCTGCCTGGAAACTTCTATGGCGTGATCTGTATCGATCAGGACTACGGCACAAGATAGGTATAAAAAGAACAGCCTCATGAACCCATACCAAAACCTGGTATTTCATGAAACTGTTCTTTTTTACTGCTCTTCTTTTTCTTTTCTGGTACAGATTTCTGTCCAGCTGCAGTCCCCGCAGATTTCCTTTCTTCTGCCGGCTTTTATGATATTTTTTCCCACTGCCTGGGAAAACTCCTGCCAGGAAATCTGTGAACCTTCTGAAAGTCCACAGGCCGACAGCACCATTATGTCATATTTTTTCACCTTCTCTGCCGTAGCGCAGACTCCCTTTTCCAGGTTTGGACATGCACTGCATATCACGTCTTTTTCCATACACAGCTCCACCGGTATATCTTCTCTGAGGCTGTTCTTTACTTTTTCCATATTGGCAGTAAATCCGCTGCTATATCCTTTTCCTTCAAAAAAAGCCAGGCACATGCCATGGTGAGCCCGAAGCTTTACAGGTTTTCTCATCTTTTTATCACCCCTGACAGTCTTTTTGTCAAGATCAGAGCCAGAACAATTTTAGCAATATCCGGAATAATAAAAGGAAATACACACCATCCCAGCACAGTAAGGATCCCCACTGCGCCTGAGGAAGCTGCATACACTGCCATAAACCAGAGAGTTCCTACAGCATAACAGACAAGCAGTCCCAGGACCATGGAACCTGTCAGCACCAGGATACTTCTCCCAAAAAGCTTTTCCATTCCCCACATAATAAGAGCGGAAAAGAGAAAGCCTGCGATATATCCTCCTGTAGTTCCTGCCAGAATGCCGATCCCTCCTGTAAATCCGGAAAATACAGGGATCCCTATAGCTCCCATCAGAATATATACCAGTACAGCCAGTGTCCCCCGTTTTCCTCCCAGAAGCCCTACTGCAGTAAATACGCCAAAAGTCTGGAGCGTTACCGGCACAGTAAGAGGTATGGAGATCCAGGAACAAACAGTGATCAGGACCACCAAAATACTTATATAGACCAGATCATAGGTCTTACTTCTCTGTTTTACAGCTTCCATCATCATTTCCTCCTTTTCTGCTTCACAGTGTATCATCTCCGCCTTCTAATTGTCAACCTTTTATTTAAAGTATGGTTAACATTTAAATTAAAAAGAAAGGCCCTGAAGCCCTTCCCTCTGTATCTGTCTACATAAGAAACGCTTCAGGATCCTTGTTTTACCATCTTTCCTCGCTCCATTTCAGGAAATTTCCGGTATTTGCGTCGATTTCAAACTCATATTCTTTGCCGTCGTAAATAATATCTCCCTCATAGATATACTGGCCGTCATCAAAGTCCAGCTCGATCTTAATATCTGTATCTGTGGCCCCAGATACTCTTGCAAGGGCCGCTGCCCTGGCGTCTGCCTCACTGACAGCTACATTTGCTCCGCTGTTCTGTCCGGTCTGGTTGTTTTGTGTCTGGGTATTTTGTGTACTCTGTCCATTCTGAGCATCCTGGCTTCCGGCGTTTTTGGAAGCGTCCTGGGTCTGCTGGGCCGAACCGTCCTGACTGGCGCCCTGTTCCGTTCCTGATGCAGCATTTGCCGTATTACCTGTTGTATTGTTTGACGCGCTGCCCTGACTGTTTCCGGTGCTTCCCTGAAGTTCTTCCGTCTCCGTACTGAGGATAGAACCGTCTGAAGCGTCAATATCATAACTGTATTCCCTGTTTCCTGCAGTAAATTCTACCTCATAGATCTGCCTTCCGTCATCCCGGTCTTTTGTAACCCGGAGTCTGGTAGTATCCCCCTCGGAAACCTGGGCGTCGGCAAAAGCCGCTTCCTTTGCAGCGTCCTGTCCGATATCCTTTCCGCTGCCGCAGCCTGCCAGAATGCCTCCTGCAAGAGTGATTGTAAGAACTGTTAATGCTATATATTTCTTCATCATTTTTCATTTCCCCTTTCTGCTTTTCTTTTGTTATTATTACTATAATGCAGAAAGATTAAAATAAAATTAAAAAAACAAATTTATTTTTTAATCTTTGGGAATCTGAAAAACGAACCGGCTGCCTTTTCCTTCCCGGCTTTCCACAGTGATCTCTCCTCCATGAGCCTGGACGATCCACTTCACCATAGACAGTCCCAGACCAGAGTGTTCCTGTCCGGTCCTGGAAGTATCCACCCGGTAAAAACGCTCCCAGATCTTTTCCAGGCTTTCCCCGGGGATTCCTATGCCATCATCTTCCACAGCACCTCTGACCATATTTCCTTCTTCACAGAGAAGTACCTTCACATATCCGCCTTTTCTCCCATAGCTGACTGCATTGGAGATCAGATTATCCAGCATACGGATATACAGGCTCTCATCTGCCTGGGCATAAATATCCGGCTGGATGTCTGTAAGGATGCGGATATCCTTCTCCTCTGCCAGAACCTCCTGTTCCTCAGCCGCCATCTGGGTCAGTTCGCTTAAGTTCAGCCGTTCCTTCTGGATCTGCTGCCTTCCCTGATCTGCTCTGGAAAGCAGGAGGAGCTGGGAGATCATCCTGGCCATAGCCCTGGCTTTTTTCTCAATGATCTCCACCTGGACTTTCTGCTTTTCCTCAATTTCCGGATCCTGAAGCATGGACTCACACTGTGCCAGGATCACGGTTACAGGAGTCCGCAGTTCATGGGAAACGTCCGACGTGAACTGCTGCTCCCGTTTAAAGGCTTCTTCCAGTTCTTCCAGCATCTCATCAAAGGTCTGAGAAAGCTGGTAGATCTCATCCTTTCCATTGCCCAGACCTACTCTCTGGGAAAGATCTTCGTCCTGCCGGATCTTCTTTACAGTTTCTGTGATCCTGGTAACAGGCAGAAGGGTTCTTCTGGTAAAACGATAACCTACGATCCCTGTCAGCACTACCAGAAGAGGAAGAAGGATCGCTGCAAAGCGGAGAGTGATAGTCATACTGTTTTCCGCCCGTGTAACAGAAAGGATTCCTCGAAAATATACCATGCCGTAACCATCTATCTGTTGGCTGATATCATAGATATACCATTCCTCCTGATTTCCCCGGATAGTCTGGATCTGTCCTTCCCGAAACGGAGGTGCCCCGTCATAACCGTAGGGCAGCCTGCCATAGAGAAATTCTCCATTTTCACTGTACAAAGACAGGTAGACACTGTCCTCCAGATCATAAAAATCGCTGTCTACTTTCAGCCTGCCGTCATCTTCCTCTACTTCCTCCAGGCTTTCCTCCACCTGACGCCGCAGATCCGACTGTACGGAAGAAAGCAGTTCCTGATTGCTGAGAGAAAACAGGATTCCCAGGGCCAGGCAGGTGACCAGAGTCATAAAAAATGTATATAAAACGGTAAGCTTAACCTTTAGAGACCATCTTTTCATTCCTGCTCCTTTAACACATAGCCGGCTCCCCGGACCGTATGGATCAGTTTTTTCTCCTGTCCCTCATCGATCTTTTTCCGCAGATAACGGATATATACATCGATCACATTAGAGCCTCCTGTAAAATCATAATTCCAGATATGCTGTTCCAGCTTGTCCCTGGAGAGGACGATCCCCGCATTCTGTACCATATACCGCAAAAGAGAAAATTCTTTGCCAGAAAGGCTGATCTGCTTTCCTCCCCGGTATACTTCGTGGGTATCCAGATGGACTTCCAGATCTCCTACCCGGTAGCAGGTCTTTGGAGCATCTGCCGGTTTCCGCAGCATTACCCGGATCCTGGCCAGCAGTTCTTCAAAAGCAAAGGGTTTCACCAGATAATCGTTGGCTCCGGCATCCAGGCCTTTTACCCGGTCTTCTATGCTGTCTTTTGCAGTAAGGAGAAGGACCGGGACAGGATTTCCCCTGCTGCGGATTTTTTTCAGCAAGGTCAGGCCGTCCATAACCGGCATCATAATATCCAGGATCAGGGCGTCATACTCCGCCCCTTCCAGATAATCCCAGGCTTCCTGTCCGTCAAAACAGGCATCTACACTGTAATGCTCTTTCCGAAGCCACTCTGTAAGGATATTGTTCAGATCCCGCTCATCTTCTGCGATCAAGATCCGCATGTTTCATCACTCCTCGTCTTCCTACCTTCTTCCCATAAGGGCTTCAATATCTTCTGCTTTCTTTGGTATCATATAGGAAAGGTTCTCACAGCCGTCTTCTGTGATCAGACAGTTATCCTCTACCCGAAAACCGATCCCCCATTCTTCACAGTAGATCCCGATATCCACACAAAAGACCATGCCGGGGGCCGTGATCAGATCCGGAGCCACTGCGTCGTGCACGTCAAAGCCGATATGATGGGCGCCGCCGTGCCACATATAGGTTCCGATATCTTCGTAGCTTTTACAAAGGCCAATATCCTTCAACTGCTCATAATTATATTTTCTGGCAATAAGATCCACATCCTTCATAGGGATTCCCGGCTTCAGGATCTCAAACATATGCTCGGAAGTCCGGTAAGCACAGTCATAAAGAAGCCTCTGTTTTTCCGTAAATTTCCCATTGCAGGGAAAGCCTCTGGATATGTCATTAATCTCCAGATCCCAGCCGGAACCTACATCATTCAGGATCATGTCTCCGTCCTGGGCCTGTCCCCGGTAGGAATAATAGTGGATGCAGAAGTTATTCTGCCCCGCGGAAATGATAGAAGGAAACCCCGGCGAAAGGATCCCATGCTGAGCCAGGGCATAGTCAAATTCCGCTTTATACTGGTATTCATACATTCCCGGTTTCGAAGCTTTCATCATAGCCTCGATACCGTCTTTCGTCACCCATTCTGCTTTACGAAGTGCCTCCAGCTCGCAGGGCTTTTTAATAGTGCGGAGCTGACGGATCCAGGGATTCAGGTTTCTAAGCTGCACATGGGGATACTCTTTCTTCAGCCAGGCGGCCAGTCTGTAGCTTTCTGTATCTGCCTCTGAGGCTTCCAGCTTTCCAAAATCCATATATACGGTAGTAAAACCTTTATTCATCAGGCAGTTTTCCAGATCTTTCCGGAAATTTTCCGTACTTGCGCACTCCCGGATCCCGGACTGAGCTTCCACTTCTTCCGGCTTGATCCGCCGTCCTGTCCATCTCTCGGCCATAGGATCCGGAGGCAGGATATAGAGGGCCTCCTCCCACTGTTCTTTTCCGTAAATCTCTGTCATCAATATGGTATTTTCCTGGTGTACTCCCGTAAAATACATGTAACTGCGGTCTGCAAAAAAAGGATAATTCTCATCATTGGTTTTCTTAGGTGCATGGCCGCTGAACAAAAGAAGAAGCCCCTTCTCCTCTGCCATATTGTAAAGGGCTTTTCTGTTTTCCATAAAAAATTCTCTGTCCATATTTTCCGCTCCTTTTTCTGTTGTTATAACATCATTGTATCATCATTTTAAACTTCTTCCAATATCTTTATACGGAACAGAGGCAGGCCTGGACTTTTATCCAAACCTGCCTCTGTTTTTATAGAAACAATATTTCTTACTCTGTCCTGTCTTCTCAGATTCCCAGAGCTGCTCTCTTTTCTTCAATCCTTGCGATGATCGCGTCGCCCAGTTTGTCGATATCTTTCTCTACGGTATATGCAGCTTCTACCCAGTCTCTGACCCCTTCTGTCAGCCAGTAAGTCATTTCAGAGGAACCGCTCACCTGAGGATCTACGCCCAGGAAAGTGTCGATACCGGTTGCCACTACGTAGTTTCCGATAGATACGGCCTTCTCAGACATCCATTCAGGAGCGCAGCCTACTAAAGGAAGCTGGGAAATATTCAGTCCGGAATCTTTAGCCAAAGTGGAAGCCAGAACCATCATACGGCTGATATCTACACAGGATCCCATATGCAGTACCGGAGGGATGTCTGCCAGTTCGCAGACTCTCTTCAATCCGTCGCCGCAGAGATCTTTGGCTCTCTTGTCCATCAGTCCGGCTCTTGCGGCAGCCTGGGCGGAACATCCGGAAAGAACCACGATGATATCGTTTTTGATCAGTTTCTTCATCAGCTCGATATGAGCGGAGTCCGGACGTACTCTCGGGTTGTTGCAGCCAACCATAGCAACGGCGCCTCTTAACACGCCGGAGGTAATGCAGTTGATCAGTGGTTTTGTGGTTCCCAGCTCATCTCCCTGAGAGCTTGCCACTTTATCCAGCTGTTTGATAATCGCTTCTACAGAATATCCTACAGTTGCTTTCTGTTTTAACTGAGGAATATGTACCAGTTCCTGTTTTCTGTTTACAAAGTTCTCTACCGCCAGTTTCACGATCTGTTTTGCGTTTTCTCCTGCTGTCTTGGCGTTGAAGCGGATAAAGTCAGAATCCGGCATCTGAGCGATAGGAGAAGTTGTGATAAATTTGGTATGGAAGCATTTAGAAAGAGGGCCCAGTGCAGGGAAGATACACTGAACGTCTACAATAATGGCCTCACATGCGCCGGTAAGAACTACATTCTCCTGCTGAAGGAAGTTACCTGCCATAGGAATACCTCTTCTCATGGCAACCTCATTAGAAGTACAGCATACGCCGGCTACATTGATTCCCTTAGCCCCCAGGGATTTTGCCAAAGCGATCATTTCCGGATCTTCTGCGTATTCACAGATCATCTCAGAAAGACTTGGATCATGTCCATGTACAATAATATTTACTTCATCTTCTTTCATAACCCCCAGGTTTGCCTCTGTGTCTACCGGCTTTGGGGTACCAAACATGACGTCAGAAAATTCTGTACCGCACATGGAACCGCCCCATCCGTCAGACATACCGGAACGGAGGGCCTGTCTTACCAGGGCTTCCGGCTTGGATGAACATCCCATATGGGTCATATGCATAGCTGTGGAAACCTCACGGTCAATAGCTCTTGGTTCGATCTCTGCCTTTTTCCACAGTTCTCTTGTATGTTCCGGAGCTCTGGACAGCCATCTCTGAACGCCGAAAGGTTTTCCATACTCTAACAGTGCCAGCTCAGACATTTCATGGGCCAGATCATAGATATCCTTGCCCTCTGTCTCAACGCCCCACTCTTTTGCGATACGGATCAGTTTCTCCGGATCCTTTACCTTGTAGTTGCCATCTGGAGAAACGGTGTGAAGAGTATGGCAGATCTCTCTTCCATGGTCAGAATGGGTAGCAGCTCCGCCGGCGGTAAAACGAAGGAAGTTTCTTCCTGCGATTCCGTGAGCGTCACATCCGCAGATACCTCTGGGTGCTTTCTTTGTGATACGGCAGGGTCCCATAGTACAGATACGGCAGCAAATACCTTCCTCTCCGAATTTACAGTGGGGAGTCTGATTCTTCACACGTGCCTGCCAGGAATCTGCACCTACTTTTGCTCCTGTCTCCAGAAGTCTTTGGGTTGCGGCTTCGAATTCTTCGATAGTCGTAAGTCTGAATGTACTCATATTAACCTCCTATGTTTGCTTGAGAATCATTGTTTGTCTATATTATAACAATCCTTTTTCTTTCTTCCCATCAACGTTTTATTGAGTACCCGCAACGTTTTATTGATAGGGCGGATAGATTAACTATTCAGCCGTGCGGCTCAGGTTCACAGCCGGCGCCCCTTTCCCTCTGCTGTTCCATCCGGAACTCTGCTTACAGCGAAACGCCATATAAAAAAGAAACACATTCCTCGCCATTTGAATGTGTTTCTTTCTTAAAGAAGATATAATATAAGTGAATTCACCTGTATCATATCATGATCCTTATTTACGGAAAATCAACAAAGCTTTGATTCCTTTCAACAAATCTGTGACACTATCTGGATATATTTTTTTCTTTAATATCTTTCAGCCATTTCATTACATGGCTGTGGAAAAGCCGGATATCCGGGTTTGGAGTGCTTCCTTTTCTGGTGAGCATATAGGTTTCCCACTCATAAGGACCATCTTCAAAGGGGATCATCACCAGATCCTCCCGTTTCATATCGTCGAAAATAAAATCTACGGTTACAGAGATTCCTTTATTCTGCAGGACCATTTTATGACAGAGGCTGAATCCGCTGGTTTCAAAGACAATATTGGGTTCAAAGCCCGCCTGACGGCATTTCTCCAGGATCAAACTGTGGATATGAAATTCCGGGCTTTCAATATAGAGCCGTTCCCCTTCCAGATCTTTAATGGTTACCTTCTCTCTTTTACTAAGCGGATGAGCCCGGTTTACCAGAAGCTTGATCTCAAACTTTTCCATAAAAGTAGCTTCCATATATTTCAGGCTGTGATTTCCCACAGTAAATGCCACGTTTCCCTCTCCGGCCAGAAACCTGCTCTCCACCTGATGATCGGGATATTCCCGGTAATGAAGGGTGATCTGGGGATACTTTTCCTTAAAATCCCAGATACATTCCGGTGTCACCAGACGAAGGATCCCATAGGCAGAGAGAAGATCGATCTCATGTTTCTCCTGCTGCTCCATGCACCGGATCTCGCTGCATACCATGCGGTAAGGCCCCAGAAAGTCGGTCAGATGTTTATAGAGATACTCTCCTGATCTGGTCAGGCTGATACCGGAAGCCGTCCTGTTCAGCAAGGTTGCCTCCATCTCGTTTTCGATATTCTTTATGATCCGGCTCAGCCCCTGGGGCGTCATATACAGGGCATGGGCAGCCTTGGTAATACTTTTCTGCTCACAGACCATTTTAAAGTATTCCAGTTCTTTCAGATCCACTGGTTTTCATCTCCCTTCTCCAATATCCATCAAAAGTCCCTGGTGTGCTGACACGATGATTTTCAAATTAATGACGGCAGATGAAGATTCAGACAAGCCATTCATCAAATTATGGCAGCGTCGCTCCACCCGCTATACCGTTTCCTGGGAAAGGGCGTCTATATCCATCTCTTCCTTCTGACGGATCTCCTGAAGCACCCAGCGTTCTCCCCGGTAAACAAACTTCCAGTATTCAAAGAAGGCTTCCGGCCGGGTATTTCCCCGGACTACCTTCCTGGTATTCACGTCTATGTAATAACCTGTCATTTTCCCGTGGATCAGATACCAGATCATATCATATTCCTCTCCCGGATTATCTTCCACATACACAGGCATGGCGCTTAAGAGCTTTACATTTCTCTGGACCACCGCTTCTCCCCGGACCTGCATCCACTGGATCTTGCTGTCAAATTCTTCCATCAGCTCCTGACTGAGATAAGGGGCTCCATAGGTCACGTCCATTCGCCTCCAGCATTCCTGTACCTGGAAATAAGTCTCCTCTACCTGCTTCTGGATTTCCCGGTAATCCCAGTTATCTCCCATCTGGGCGTAAAAAGCCATGGCTTTCCTGCTCCTGGCTCTGGCGGCCCTGGCTTTCCGGATCAGCACGATGCTGCCTCCGCTGGCGGCAAAAAACACGACCCCTGCCTGAAGGATCATGCCTGCGATCCCGGATCCTCTGCCCCCTCGGTAAGAACCGCTGTGGCTGCTGTAACTGCCGCCTCCTGAAGAAGAGCCGCCTCCCCCGCCCCCGGAGCTTCCGCCTCCTCCGGCTCTGCCCCAGACAGGGACTGCAAGAAGGACCAGTAAAAGGGCTGCAAAAATTAAAATATGTTTCTTATTTTTCATTTTTCACCTGCAAGTTCTTGAATCTTTTTTAATATCAGCTTTATCTCAACTATATACCGCCAGACCGGAGCTGTCAATCCGAAGGATAAGTGGTTACCGCCCCTATACCCGGTACAGGAAGGGGGTGAACCATGTGGATGTACTTATTTCACTTATTGTCGCTGTTGCGGCTGGTGTAATTTGCCATTACATCATCAAATGGTTGGACAGCGACAAATAGTCGGTAACCAGCCTCGGCCCTAAGCCCTGCCGACAAAACGGGAATAGAAAACCCCAGTGTTGCAGCACTGG
Source organism: Candidatus Blautia stercorigallinarum (assembly GCA_019112785.1). Taxonomy (GTDB): domain Bacteria; phylum Bacillota; class Clostridia; order Lachnospirales; family Lachnospiraceae; genus Blautia; species Blautia stercorigallinarum. The sequence continues at coordinate 16,513 of DXIQ01000039.1, read as the reverse complement.
GGTTTTTATCGTAGTCGAACCACATGGACTACTTATTTCACTTTGCCTGCCGGCATTATAGCATATGTAAATTCGATTTGAAATATACATGGAATTTAAAGCTTCCCGCAGGCTGTTTGCATAGTGGCTTAAAGCTTCCAAAGGTTCATATTTTGCCTTGTAGCCGGTTCCATCTATTACCACAAAAGAATTGTTTTCCCTAATTTCCTTCTTGGATCCATCTTTCATAGTAAGAGTAATAGTCACAGTCTGTCCTGCATAATCATTGTAAGAATTATCTTTTTCATAGACAACAATATCATTCAGATATCCTGCAAGTTCTTCCAAGTCCGTGATCTGAACCGTTGTATCCGGCGGTACCAGCTCTACAGAAGCTGCTGAAATATCCGCTGCCTCTAAATCCTGGAACGGCTTTTTTCCTTTCGCTTTGACAAACACTACAATAACCGCCAGGATCAACAACAGGCAGACGATTGCCAAAAGAATCTTTCTTTTCAGCGGTGCTAAAACTTCTGCTTTGTTGGCCGTAAATTGAGCCAGCCCCACACTGAGGATAAAGGCTGCCACCAGGGCCGCTAAAATCAGGACTCCCGGCAACGGCCCTATAAAATTGCGGGATACCAGATCGATCAGAATAATAAAGAGTCCGAAATAAAAAAACGTAAAAATTATCAAAAATCCTTTTTTCATGTTATTAATCTCACTTCTTCTGCCGCAGGGTACGGTTACTATTTCAGAACTTCCATTTTTAACCGTACCTTTTGCCAATCTGTACGGTAGAAATTCGATTTTTTGGTTATGTAACCGTAAACCTGACCGGAAATATACGGTTATATCTCAAATTTTCTTTCTGTAACCGTAAGTCTGCCCAACTGCAGGAGAAACTCTTTCCAATCTGTTTATTGTCATGAATCATGCAGTCATATCCCGCGCTGATTTTACGGCTATACATAAAACAAGTCTCTTAAGATTCTTTCAAGGTTCTCCCGCTACCCGATTTCCAGGCTTTCTCCGCAGTGAAGATACCGGATTTTCATTTTCCCGGACAGATATTCATAGGCTTCCTGCCCGATACAGTGGCAGGTGTAGAACCGGGTATGGTATTTTTTCAGTTCTCCCGCGATCCCCTCAAGGACTTCTTTTGGGACAGCTTTTCCTGTAGCAGGAACATTCAGATGAAAGCCTCCGATACACACCTCTGGATTCCATCTGGAAGCTTTTTCCATAATGTTTACCACCCCTTTATGGCCGCAGCCCATGATCAGCACAGGAGTCCTGCCATGGATCAGGAGATTCTGTTCGTGGGCAAATGTGTCCCTTCCTTTTTCATCCAAGAGTACATCATTGGCCTGGGAATGGCATTTTTCTTCTCCTGTCACAGTAAAAAGCTCCAGCTCCTCATCAATCTTAAAATCCCCCTCCAGCAATATGATCCGGGGATCAGCGGCCAGCCTGGGATCCAACCCAATGCTCCTGGCCTTTCCCAGAGCAATGGAATAATAGGGAGCGAAGGCCTTTTTCTGTATATAGATCCTGGCCTTGGAATTCATGTGCAGAAACTCTTCCAAAGCCCCTCCATGATCGTAATGGCCATGGGAAATGATCACTGTATCTACTTTTTCCAGATTAATATCCATTTTTCCGGCATTCTCAAAAAGAGTATGATCCGGTCCCAGATCAAAGAGCAGCCTGTGACCCGGGGTCTCTATATAAAGAGAAAGTCCGTGGGCGGCCTTACACTCACCCACGGACTGATTTTCTACCAGCATAATTACTTTCATTGTATTTCTCTTTTGTCCTTTTACTTCTTGGTAATGTATCCCTGAGCTTTCAGAGTCTCTGCGCACAGTACAGCGCCGCCTGCTGCTCCGCGGACTGTATTGTGGGATAAACCGATAAATTTATAATCGTAAACCTTATCTTCTCTCAGACGGCCTACGGAGATTCCCATACCGTTTTCATAATCTACGTCTGCCTTTACCTGAGGACGGTCATCTTCCTCCATATAACGGATAAACTGTTTTGGAGCGCTTGGAAGATCCAGTTCCTGAGGAACACCTTTGAAATTTACCATTTTTTCAATCAGCTGTTCTTTTGTAGGTTTCTTCCGGAATTTCACAAAAACAGCGGCGGTATGTCCGTTTAATACAGGAACACGGACACACTGGCAGGTGATCACCGGCTCTGTGGCAGGAACAATCACGCCGTCTTTGATCTCTCCCCAGAGGCGAAGAGGTTCCATTTCACTTTTCTCTTCTTCTCCTCCGATATAAGGGATAATATTTTCCACCATTTCCGGCCAGTCCTTAAAGGTCTTTCCGGCTCCGGAAATTGCCTGGTATGTAGTAGCCACTACCTCGTATGGCTCAAACTCTTTCCATGCAGTAAGAACCGGAGCGTAGCTCTGGATGGAGCAGTTTGGCTTAACAGCCACAAATCCTTTCTTTGTACCAAGACGCTCTTTCTGATATTTGATCACTTCAAAGTGCTGAGGATTGATCTCCGGCACTACCATAGGAACGTCAGGAGTCCATCTGTGAGCGCTGTTATTGGAAACTACAGGAGTTTCTGTTTTTGCGTACTCTTCCTCGATGGCTTTGATCTCTTCTTTGGACATATCCACTGCAGAGAATACAAAATCTACCGTAGAAGCTACTTTCTCCACTTCAGATACATTCATTACAACCAGTTTTTTCACTGCCTCCGGCATAGGGGTATCCATTTTCCAGCGGCCCCCTACTGCCTCCTCATAGGTTTTACCTGCGCTTCTGGCACTGGCTGCCACAGTCACAACTTCAAACCAGGGATGGTTCTCCAGAAGAGAAATAAATCTCTGTCCCACCATTCCTGTAGCACCTAAAATTCCAACTTTTAATTTTTCACTCATATCTTAGCCCTCTATCCTTTCTCAGAAAGACATATGTCTTCTTTCCGCATACATTTTTCATAGATTCTAATATATCAAACTTTTCAGAAAAGTCAAGAATTTTCTTTCAAATATTTTTTATGGAGCTCGATCACCTGTTTCATAGCCTCTGTTCCCGGCGCTCCGATAGTGTTCCGTTTCTCCACACAGTTTTTCATGCTGATCGCCTCATAAATATCCTCTTCAAACACGGGGCTGATGGCTTTATATTCCTCCAGGGACATTTCATCCAGAGAAATATTTTTTTCAATGCAGTGGAGCACAAGCTGTCCCACAATGCCATGGGCATCCCGGAAAGGAACTCCGTGGTTTACCAGATAATCTGCCGCGTCTGTAGCATTGGTAAAACCGTTTTTGGCACTTCTCTCCATATTTTCCTTCTTAAATTCCATAGTGGAAACCATACCGTTAAAGAGGACAATACAGCCTTTTACCGTATCAATAGCGTCAAAGGTAAATTCCTTGTCTTCCTGCATGTCTTTATTATATGCCAGAGGTATACCCTTCATGGTAGTGAGCATGGACATGAGAGCACCGTAGACTCTTCCGGTCTTTCCTCTTACCAGCTCTGCTATATCCGGATTTTTCTTCTGAGGCATGATACTGCTTCCTGTACTGTAGCCGTCGTCGATCTCCACGAACTGGTACTCGTTGGAATTCCACATAATGATCTCCTCGCAGAACCGGCTTAAATGCATCATGATCAGTGACAGATCAGACAGCAGTTCAATAAGATAATCCCTGTCAGACACAGAGTCCATACTGTTGAGCGTAGGTCCGTCAAACCCCAGAGCCTTAGCTGTATATTCCCGATCCAGGGGATAGGTGGTCCCAGCCAGGGCGCCGCTTCCCAATGGGCAGAGATTCAGCCGCTTTTTCGTATCTGCCAGACGGCTCCTGTCTCTTTTGAACATTTCAAAATATGCGCCGAAATGATGCGCCAGAGTTACCGGCTGAGCTTTCTGGAGATGAGTAAATCCCGGCATATAAGTGTGGAGGTTTTCCTCCATGATCTTAAGAAGAGATTCCAGCAGCTCTTTCAAAAGGAGATCTGTCTCGCCGATCTCGTCCCGGACATACATCTTCATATCCAGAGCCACCTGGTCGTTCCGGCTTCTTCCGGTATGAAGCTTCTTGCCCACATCTCCCTTCCGGTCAATGAGATTTGCCTCTACAAAGCTGTGGATATCCTCATATTCCGGAGAAAATTCCAGTTTCCCATTCTGGATATCTTCTAAGATCCCTTTCAGTCCGTCCAGGATCTCCTCTTTTTCTTCTTCTGTAAGGATCCCCTGCTTTGCCAGCATGGAAGCATGTGCCATACTTCCGGTAATATCCTGTTTATAAAGCTTCTGGTCAAAACCAAGAGAAGCATTAAAATTATAAACTAACTGATCCGTTTCCTTGGTGAAACGGCCTCCCCATAACTGTGCCATATCCTATCCTCATTTCTTTCGATTTTAACTTCTGTAAAATTTTATCACTTTATAGTATTAACCGCAAGTTTTTCCTTCTGCTTTCTGCCTTTCCCGCTCTCTTTTTGAGAAAACACAGCCGCAGTAATCCTGGCGGTAAAGGCCATATTCCCTGGACAGTTCTGTGGAGCGTTTGTAACCGTTTTTCTTTTTAAAATCCGAAGGAAGATGTTTTACATGGTAGATCTTCTCCAGCTCCTCTCCGATCTCGTTAAGCTTCTGGGCGTTTTTTAAGGGACTGATGGTAAGGGTGGTGGTAAAATAGTCATAACCGCCCCGGGCCGCCATTTTCGCCGCCTCTTCCAGCCGGAGACGGTAACATTTAAAGCACCGCTCTCCCCCTTCCGGCACTTCCTCCAGGCCTTTCGCCATCTGAAAAAACTCCCGAGGATCATATCTCCCTTCTACGAACTCAGGCTTGTGGAGAAAAGGCATTTCTTCAATAAGCCTCTGAAGTTCCCTGGTCCTTTTATCATATTCTTCTTTTGGGGAAATATTAGGATTGTAGAAAAAATCCGTGATCTGAAAATACTGGCTTAAATATTCCAGCACATAGCTGCTGCAGGGGGCGCAGCAGCTGTGAAGAAACAGCCGTGGGACTCTGCCCGCCTTCTGATTTTCCTCTATGATCTTTTCCAGCTCTTTCTGATAATTTCGTTTATTCATTTCTTCTCCTGTAAAAAAGGAGCAGGACATTTTCTCCGCCCTGCTCCCTGTAGTATGGTTTTATTTCATTTTACTGTGCTGCCACTTCGTTGCCTGTTGTCTCACCTTTTTCAAAGGCCACTGCATTGTCCAGAGTAGTCTTGGAAATAGCCTCCAGAGCCTCCTGGGTGAAGAATCCCTGATGGGAAGTGATCATAACATTTGGGAAAGAAAGAAGTCTGGCAGTAGTGGAATGCTCCAGGATCTCATCGGAACGATCCTCGAAAACATTCTTGGTCTCCTCTTCGTATACGTCCAGACCCACGCCAAAGAATTTTCTGGCACGGATTCCGTCGATAAGGTCATTGGTCTTTACCAGACCTCCTCTGGAAGTATTTACCAGGATCACCCCGTCTTTCATCTTGGCAATGGTGTCCTTGTTGATCAGATGATAGGTGCTGTCCATCAGCGGGCAATGCAGAGAGATCAGATCACTCTGCGCCAGCAGTTCATCCAGAGTCACATAAGTAACAAAATCCTTTAGCGCAGGATTTTCATATACATCATAGGCGATGACTTTCATACCAAAACCTCTGCAGATCCTTGCCATAGCGGCTCCGATCTTACCGGTTCCCACGATACCTGCAGTCTTCTGATAGAAGTTGATCCCCATAAGGCCGGTAAGGCTGAAATCATTTTCTCTTACCTTTACATAGGCTTTATGGATACGGCGGTTTACTGCCAGAGCCAGGGTCATAGCATGCTCTGCTACTGCTTCGGGAGAATATCCCGGCACACGCATAACCTTAATATCATATTCTTTTGCCTTATCCAGATCTACGTTATTAAAGCCTGCGCAGCGCATAAGGATCAGTTTTACTCCTGCCTCGTGGAGCGCCTCCACCGTCTTTGTTCCCACATCAGAGCTTACAAAGGCGCATACTGCGTCATAACCCTTAGCCAGGGGAGCTGTCTTTGGTGTCAGATCTGTCTTCAGATATTCAATTTCAATATCCGGATAATTAACCACCTGTTTATCAAAAGATTCCTTGTCATAACTTTTTGTATCAAAAAATAAGATTTTCATCTTCTGCACCTCCTGCATGCAATCTCTTACTTTTTTATGTCATGGATCGTATTTTGCCATCCTGACATCACAAAAGAGGATTTCCTCTTTTTTCTATTCTATACTATAATAATTTGTACTATATTTGTCAAGTACCCGAAAATCAACATATCTTATGGTATATGATAAAAAAGAAACTTTGTTTTCTGACAGGAAAGGAAGTGCCTTATGACTGCACCTCTTTTAGAAATTAAAGATATCAGTTATGCTTATCATACAAAATCCGGAGAAACTCCCGCCCTTTCCCAGGTATCCTTCCAGGTATTTCCCGGAGAATTTGCGGCTGTAGTAGGTCCCTCGGGCTGCGGTAAATCTACTCTTCTGGATATGCTCTGCGGGCTTCTGAAGCCGGAAAAAGGGGAAATCCTCTTAAAAGGAAAACCTATGGAGGAAACTGCCACAAATATCGGATACATGCTACAAAAAGACCATCTCTTTGAATGGCGGACCATATACAGCAACGTGCTCCTGGGCCTGGAGATACAGAAGAAGAAATCTGAAGAAAACATAGAAAGAGCCAGGCATCTCCTCTCGGATTATGGCCTGGACAAATTTAAAAACTCCCGTCCCTCCCAGCTTTCCGGAGGTATGCGGCAAAGGGCCGCTCTCATCCGTACCCTGGCCCTTGACCCGGAACTGCTCCTCCTGGACGAACCATTTTCCGCTCTGGATTATCAGACCAGGCTTTCTGTAGGGGATGACATCGGGAAAATCATCAAAAAAGAAGGGAAAACCGCCATTTTAGTGACCCACGACATCTCGGAAGCAGTCAGTATGGCGGACCGGGTCATTGTCCTCAGCAAGCGGCCAGCCACAGTAAAAAAGATCATTCCCATAGAATTTGATATGGAAAACCGCACGCCTATGGCTTCCCGAAGCGCCCCGGAATTTAAAAACTATTTTAATGAGATCTGGAAGGAGCTGAACCACCATGAAGAACTCTGATCCGGTTTCTCAGCGTCAGAAAAAATATCTCCTGGCTATCAGACGGAATTCTATTCTGATCCAGGTTTCCAGGATACTTCTGTTTGTATTTTTTGTAGGAATTTGGGAAATCTCTGCCAGGACCGGGCTGATCGATTCCTTTATCTTTTCAAGCCCGGGACAGATCCTGGAAAAAATGAAAGAAATGCTCCTGGATCATACTCTGATCGACCATGTTTCCATCACACTTCTGGAAACTTTGATCAGCTTTGCTCTGGTCACAGTACTGGGGATCGGCTGCGGCGTACTCCTCTGGGCTTTTCCGCGGCTCTCCCTTATTCTGGAACCTTATCTGGTGGTTTTAAACAGCCTGCCCAAATCCGCTCTGGCGCCTTTGCTTATCGTATGGCTGGGCAGTAATATGAAAACCATTGTTCTGGCGGGGATCTCTGTGGCTGTTTTCGGAGCAGTTATGAACCTTTATACAGGTTTTTGTGAGACAGACCCGGATAAATTAAAGCTGATCCGGACTTTTGGAGGAACCAAAAAAGATGAGCTGCTGAAAGTGATCCTTCCCGGCTCGGTTCCTCTGATCTTAAGCGTCATGAAAGTAAATATCGGCCTCTCTCTCATCGGCATTGTGATCGGAGAAATGATCGGCAGCAAAAGAGGTCTTGGCTATCTGATCATCTATTCCAGTCAGGTTTTCCAGCTTACCACCATGATCATGGCCATTGTGATCCTCTGCGTTATGGCGATCCTCCTTTACGCACTGATCAATTTTCTCCAGTGGATCTATAAAAAGCATATATGAAAATTACCAAATGCACATGCAGGCACGCCCCCTGGGCCTGTTACCTGCAAAAAAATCAGCAGGAAGACAGATGGGAATTTCTGATCCCATTCTGTTCTCCTGCTGACTTTTGTTTTTCTGTAATTTTCCGGTTTCCGTATCTGCAGGACCTTCTATATCAGGAAATGCTGACTACCTGATATCCGATCTTTTCTACAGCGTCTTTTAAAACCTCATTGGAAATGTCCCGGTCATAAGACACCACGGCTCTGCCTGCAGAAAGACTCACATCTGCGCTGACTCCGTCGATCCGATCCAGCATTATGGTCACATTCCTGGCGCAGTGTTCACAGTGCATACCTGAAATCTTCAGGATTCTTTTGCCTATCACCGGTCCATCCAGTTTCTTTCTTTTCATCTTTCTGGCACTGGGACAGTTACCCCCAGCAGGACAGCCGATACATTTAACGCCTCTCCTCTTGGCTTTTACGATATAAGCAACTGCCAGCCCCAATATAAGAACCAAAATTAAAAGTGCTATAAAATCTGTCATATGCTGTCTCTCCCTTCTGACATTTTCAGCCGGCAGGAAATCTTGCTCCCGCCGGCTGATAGATCCCTGATCGGTAACTATTCAGCCATACAGCTTCAACTTCCCATGGATGAATAATTACGTTAATTATGCGTGCAGACTGTATTCTGCTGTGAATTCCTGATCAGATTTCCGTATTCTCCAGATAATGATAGCCGCGAATACGAGAACTGCGATCAGACCTGGAACAAAAGCAGTTCCGAGAGCTCCGGTGGTAGCCAGAGTACCGATCTGATATACCAGGAAAGCTACGGTATAACCGGTAGCAAGCTGGAGGCAGATACCTCCAAAGAGCCATTTTCCGCTCTTCATCTCTGAGTTCATGGCTCCCAGAGCAGCGAAACAAGGCGGAGTATACAGATTAAACATCAGATAAGCTAATGCTGCAACCTTTGTAAGACCCATAATAGTCGCTACATCGCTGCCGCTTCCAACCAATGCCAGTTCGTCTGTATCAATCAGGTTTGTAACACCATAAACAACTGCCAGAGTACCTACTACGTTCTCTTTGGCGATAAAGCCGGTAACTGCTGCCGCCGCAAGCTGCCATACGCCAAATCCCAGAGGAATGAATAAGATAGAGATCGGGTGGGCAATGCTTGCCAGGATAGAAGTGCTCTCTGCTCCTTCCGCCACCAGCTGGAACTGCCAGTTAAAGCTCTGCATGATCTGTACAACTGTGTTGCAGACCAGGATAATGGTTCCGGCTTTGATGATATATGCTTTACCGCGCTCCAGCATAGATACACAGGCTCTCTTTAAGCTTGGGATCTTATATTCCGGAAGCTCGATGATGAAGAAAGATTTACGGTATTTCTGTCCGGTGATCCTCTTTACAAGGAGGGCTCCCAGAAGAACCAGTACGATACCTACCAGATACATGGTTGCGGATACCCACCATGCGTCTGCGAAGAAAGCTCCGGCAAACAACGCGATTACCGGGATCTTGGCGCCGCAGGGCATAAATGGTGTAAGCATGGCGGTTGTTCTCCGCTCTCTTTCGTTACGGATGGTACGGGAAGCCATAACACCCGGGATGGCACATCCGGTACCGATTACCATAGGAATTACGGATTTACCGGAAAGACCTACTCTTTTAAAGATCGGGTCCAGCACAACTGTTGCACGGGCCATATAACCACAGTCCTCTAAAAGAGCAATGAGGAAGTACATGACCATTACCAGAGGCAGGAATCCTACTACTGCGCCTACGCCGCCGATAATACCGTCAACCAGGATCGCATACAGCAGCGGATTGGCATCTTCCATCATTCCTCCTACCCATCCCTGGAAAGTTTCGATCCAGGCAACCAGCCAGTCGGCGATCCAGGTACCTACTGTAGTCTGAGATATGTAGAATACCAGGAAAATGATCACTGCGAAAATAGGAATACCAATGATCTTATGGGTGATCACTGCATCGATCTTATCCTGCAGGTTCTTATCTTTTGTAAAGACTTTTCTCTTCTCAACTTCCTTAACAATGCTGTTGACAAAATCAAAACGTTTTCTATCCGCAGCCTCTACTGCATTTTTATCGTGAAGATCAATATCAGCCTGGACATAAGGAGCCTTCTGCCCTTTTCCGTATAAGGCGGCAGCCTGGCTTACGGCTTCTTTCAGACCTTCATGACCTGAGGAAGTGGAAATGGTCTTGACCACCGGACAGCCCAGTTTCTTAGACAGACGCTTTACATCGATTTTTGTCTGTTTCTTTTCTGTGATATCGCTTTTATTTAAAGCTACTACTACAGGAACACCCAGTTCCAGAAGCTGTGTGGTAAAAAACAGGCTTCGGCTTAAATTTGTGGCATCCACGATATTGATGATCGCATCGGGATGTTCATTCTTTACATAGCTGCTGGTAATACTTTCTTCTGAAGTAAAAGGAGACATGGAATATGCGCCTGGCAAGTCCACTGCGATCAATTCCTCTCCGTCATAATAAGCCTTTTTGATCGGGCTTTCCTTTCGCTCTACCGTAACACCGGCCCAGTTACCAACACGTTCATTTCTTCCTGTTAACGCATTGTACATGGTGGTCTTACCGCTGTTCGGATTTCCTGCAAAAGCAATTCTCATATACAAAGTTCCTCCTTCATTTGATTAGTTGGCGCAAACAAAAATTAGATTTCACTAACCTATGGCCAAACTTTTAACTTCTATACAGTGAACAGGCTCACTGTATTTTTTATATTGAAATAGCTTTCGCTAAATCAGTATCAATATTATATCTGCCGTCTTTGATGGAAACCACACAGCCTCCTTTTAAATGAGAAACTACCGTGATCGGCTCCCCGCTGTAGCACCCCAGAGAAAACAGAAAAGCTTCCAATTCCTCGTCGTCTGTGGAAATTTCCTTAACGATATACTCTTCTCCTTCTTTGGCATCCAATAATGTCATATTTTTACCCCTTTCAGCTGATCTGTGTCAGCCTCTCTGTCTTTTTTCATTGAGTTAGGCATTGCTACCTCTCACAGTGATTAGTATATTCTAACCTATCGATTCTGTCAAGAAATACTTTATACTTTTTTTATTTTTTTCACAGTTCAGCCAAATCAAACACATTCGTGCGGTTTTCCGGATTGCGGGAGCTGAACTCTACACTAAGGGTAGCATTTTTCAGAAAAAAATTCCGGGATTCCACAGTTTCCTGTTTTCCCGGAATTTTCATCACTTTATTCCCTCGGGGTCTTTGACTATTTTTTCAGACTCTGCATATACTGATCCATAGCCTCAGCCACTTCCTTGGAATGGGCAACTGCCTCCACCACTGTTCTGGCGCCGTTTACCACATCTCCGCTGGCAAAAATCTCCGGCCGGGAAGTATGTCCCTCCTCATCAGCAACCAGCAGGCCTTTCTGATTGGCTTCCAGCCCTTTGGTAGTATTTACCAGCTGGTTTCTCGGGCCCTGGCTGATGGAAATGATCACGCTGTCTGCCGGATACAGCTTTTCTGTTCCCGGGATCTGACACACAGTTCCATCCTCTTTTTCCTCTGCGTCTGCAAAGATCACCCCTTCATCTGTGATCTCCACCGGTATCTTGCAGTAGACAAATTCCACGCCTTCCAGCAGAGCATAATTGTATTCATGCTGGCTGGCCGCAACGGTTGAAGTTCTGGAAAAGCACTGAAGCCAGCGGACACCTTTACGCAGAGCTGTTCTCGCCACGTCCATGGCAGAATTTCCCGCGCCAATAACGATCACCCGTTCTCCCAGATGGAAACTGTCCGGATTATTCAGATAATTGATACCAAAATGTACGTGTCCTAACGTTTCTCCTTTAATATGAAGAGTGTTTGGACGCCATACGCCGGTTCCCACAAAAATCGCCTTATAACCGTCTCTTAGAAGGTCATCTATGGTAATGGCTCCGCCGATGGTGGTATTGGGCCGTACCTTGATATCTTTCAGGCGCAGATGGCGGTACTCAAAATCATCCAGGACGCTTTTGGGCAGACGGAATTCCGGTATCCCATACCGGAGCACTCCTCCGATCTTATCCTTTCCCTCAAAAATAGTCACCTGATATCCTTTTCTGGCAAGAAGGACCGCAATGGTCAGACCTGCCGGACCGGAGCCGATAATGGCTACTCGCATGCCGTTGGGCTTGGCCGGACCCTTTACCATCTTGGAACTGTAGGTGCTGGAAATATAGTTTTCAATAGTAGAAAAATGTACCGGAGCTCCTTTTTTCCCAAGAACACAGTGTCCCTCGCACTGATTCTCATGGTTGCACACAAGGCTGCATACTGTGGTCAGAGGATTATTCTCAAAAAGCATCCTTCCCGCTTTATCCAGCTGTCCGTTCAGTAAAAGCTGGATCACCTGGGGAATGGGCGTATTGATGGGACACCCTTTCTGACACTGGGGAACCTTGCAGTTCAAACATCTTTTTGCCTCGTCTAGTACATGGATCGCCATTTTTCATCCTTCCTTTCTTTTCCTGAGAATATCTTCTCTTTCACACGTTTCCTTTACATAATTCCATTGTACTATCGGGAAATTTCACTGTCAAAGTTCCTTCTTTAGGGAATATAGAATAAAATTTAGAAAAAAGACCTGCCCCATGAAACCAAACCTGAAAATATTTATACATTTCGCAGGAATATGTACAAATATTTCCGGTGTATCTTTCATGGGGCAGGCCCCTGTGCTTATATTCTGTGTCTTTGCGTTTTCATGCTATGGAGCTGACCTTAAAGCCTGCTCTCTCAACTGCCTGGCGCAGATCTTCCTCTTTTACCGGTCTGTCATAGGAGACAACAGCCCTGTTTTTCTTCAGATCTACCTTTGCCGCCACGCCATCAATCTTATTCAGTTCCGACATCACGCTTTGTCTGCAGTGGTCACAGTGCATCCCTTCGATCTGGATCGTCTTCTCTCCAAGCTTTGGATTTTTCAGAGATTTACGCTTTGCTTTCACCGTACCGCTGCCGCCTCCGCAGCAGGCACCCTCTCCTTTAAAGTGCTTTACAGTGCCCTTCACTCCAAAGATCAGAGCGATTACCAAGATCACCAGTATGACCGCATCTGTCATAACAATCCCCTACTTTCCTGTATTTTTGAGATTGCAATAACTATTCCCACCGCTCCCCGGGCAGTTTCCGCCACAGCCGGAACAGCCGCCGCAGCCTGCTTTAGGATTCTTTCTGTTTTTTATATGTCGATGGATCACAAAGCCGCTGTAAGATACTACTGCCGCAAGTATGAGTATATCCGTGATCATAGGATCTTCCTCCTCCCAAATGGGTTTTAGTTATCACTAACTCCAATAATACAATTACTCCTTTTTCAGGGAATTGTCAATACTTTTACAGTTCATCTACGATTTCGATCTTGTTTACCTCTTCATCATTTTCATCTTTCTCATGCTTATAACCTACGGTTCCAGCCACTACGTAATAGTGAAATCTGGGCTCGTAATAAAATTCTTTGATCAGAGAAAAGTTTTCAATTTTTCCTGTACTTTCCACATGCATAAGAGGGCCTGTACAGTGCATGACATAGTCTCCAATTTTGATATGTTCTTCATCATAAGGGACAATAGGCAGATCCTGCCGGATCAGATCCAGCACTTTTCCCTCGATCTCCTCCAGGTCAAATTCCGGTTTTTCCTGATAATTAATAGCAAAGCCATGACGGATATCCGACCGATGATACTCCGGTCTTGGAATATCCTTCACACAATATCCGAAAAGATCCTCCGCGCTGTGGGCCATTTTCCGGTAAATCAGAGAGCTGAAAGCGATCTTTGCGATATTATCCGGCAAAGGCCCGAAAAGAGAAGGTCTGGTAACAATGACCTCCTCTCCGATCCCGATGAGAAGATCCGCATTGCGCTTCAGCGCCGGATACAGGATCTCAAAATGCTCCACGATCACTCTTTTATGCTGGGAAGTCACATGAAGGACTGCCTTCGAGATCTCTTCCAGAGACACATATTTCCTGGCAGCCCTAACGTCAACATGAAAGGTTTTGGGAGTATAAAACCCCACCTCTTCTGAATTTAGAAGAGGCATATTCAGGATATCAAATTCATCATCCGACTCCACAGTCTGGATCCCGGGAAACATCCCCTTGATCAGCCAGCTCTTTCCTGAGTCCTTTGCCCCGATGATCCCGATGATCCGGTCAAAAGGATTCAGGTACATCTGGGTGATCTTCATCCCCAGCTCCATCATCCGCTTATTTCCTCTGGGAGCAAAGAAAAAATTATACAGATTGCACTCATGCCTTACATTGTTATAAACCATAGAAACACCCTCATTTACAATACTTGTTTACCGTTGTTTCTATTTTATCAGAGAAAGAGTCTAAAATACGTCTGATTATTTCAGGAAGCCGCTGATGATCTGCTCTTCCGCTTCCTCTTCTGTAAGTCCCAGAGTCATCAGCTTGATGATCTGTTCTCCGGCGATCTTTCCGATAGCCGCCTCATGGATCAGAGCCGCATCCGAATTGTTGGCTGTGATCTCCGGAATAGAGCTGATCTTGGCGTTGCCCACGATAATAGCGTCGCACTCTGTATGGCCGCTGCATTTGGCGTTTCCGTTTAATACAGACTGGAATAACTGATGGGAATCATCTCTTGCAACAGAACGGGAGATAATATTAGCTCCTGAATCTTCTCCGTTCATGTCTACGATAAAACGGCTCTCTGCTTTCTGATTTCCATGAGTCATCAGTCTTTCCATAACTTTAAGGCTGGCATGCTTTGCCAGTTTTGCAGTAGTCTTACGGATCGTAGAATCCACACCTTTGATCTGGGCTGTATCCATTTCCATGTAGCTGTTTTCGCCCACCTCGATGATGGTCTCCGGATTCATGATCTTCTGACCTTTTCCATCGCCGGTTCCGTAATGTTTCTCCACATATTTTACTCTGGAATTTTTTCCGATAAAAAAGCTGTGGATACCGTCGTGCTGGCTTCCGTCATCTGTACCGCAGTGGATACCGCAGCCGGCGATAATGGTCACATCACAGTCGTCGCCGATATAAAAATCATTGTAAACAGTCTCTTTCAGACCTGCCTGGGAGAGCACTACCGGAATATGAACGCTTTCATTTTTTGTTCCCGGTTTGATCTTGATGATAATGCCGTCTCCGCTTTCTCTTGGCAGGATCTCAATATGTTCTGTGCTGTTTCTTGCCTCTGTCTTGCCGTTGGTACGGATATTATAGGCTCCTACCGGGATCTCATGGAGTCCGGAAACCGCCTCTAAAAGTTCTTTCTGTATTGTATCCATCAGTTCAGTCCTCCTTTTTGCCAAATGGCGCAGTTTGCAGTATCTTCCGGAGCGTCTGCCGCATTTAACAGTCCCGGCAGCACTTCCTCTCTGGTTCCTCTCTTCACCAGCTTGCCTTCTGCGATCACAAGGATCTCATCTGCTGTGTTCAGGATCCTTTCCTGATGAGAGATGATCAGAATAGAACCGTGTTTTTCTTTGTGAAGATTCTCAAATACATGGATCAGGTTCTGGAAGCTCCACAGGTCGATACCTGCCTCCGGCTCGTCAAAAACAGATAATTTGGTATTTCTGGCCATAACAGTGGCGATCTCAATACGCTTCATCTCTCCGCCTGACAGACTGGCGTTTACTTCTCTGTTGATATAATCCTTTGCGCACAGTCCTACCTCAGAAAGATACTGGCAGGCGTCAGAAAGGGAAATTTCTTTTCCTGCTGCCAGATTGATCAGATCGAAGACTGTCACGCCCTTAAACCGTACCGGCTGCTGGAAAGCATAGCTGATCCCGGCTTTGGCTCTGTCTGTAACGCTCCAGTCTGTAATGTCCTCTCCGTCAAAGAAGATCTTTCCTTCTGTAGGCTTCAGGATACCGGCGATGATCTTTGCCATAGTGGACTTTCCGCCGCCATTAGGACCTGTAATGGCAACAAACTTATTATCCTCCAGGGTAAAGCTTACATGCTCCAGGATATCTTTCTCCTTGTCCTTCTCGTCATCTACACGAAAAGAAACATCTTTTAATTCAAGCATTGTTTTTCCTCCGTTTATATATGAATATAGATATTTTTTGTCCGGTTTCTATTATATACGTCCGCCCGGCAGTTGTAAACTCTATTTTTACTTTTCTTTCCATAAGAAACGCAGTCTATCTTGGAATACAGATTGACAGACCCGCGGTCAGATGATATATATAAGACAGTTTCGGATCTTTCCCCCGGCATTAGACTGACACAGATATTCTATAGCCGGCCACTGAAATCAGAAGGTGATAAAATTGAAAAAAACAAATACTTTTTATATTGTGTTATTTCTTTTCCATGCTGTTTTTTATTTCACAGCCTTTTATTTGAGACTATTTACTTTCAGTGGATACAGCAGAGATTATCTTCTGACTGCTCCCTTTTCCTGGTTTTATGTTCTCTGGGGGCTGTGGATTGTCCTTAACCTTTTTATCCTTGTACTTTTGATCCTCAAGAAAAAACATCACTGTACCTTTTTTATCCTTGAGATCATTTTTACCTCTGTTTCCCTGGGACTATTGCTGCTTTCCCTGATTTG
>DXIQ01000038.1 GCA_019112785.1 Candidatus Blautia stercorigallinarum | reverse complement strand
TACGTGTTCCTTTCCGATCAGGGTCACGTTTGCTGCTTTTACCATTGCGTCGGCTGCTTCAATAGAAGCTACCAATCCTTTTGTTTCGATCATTCCAAGGGCCTGTTGTGCTGCCATATCTGTTTCCTCCTATCTGTTATGCTGACTGTATTCTTTTAATGATTTCTTTCACGATCAGGTCAATATCGATATTGTCATATTTTTCCTGAGTTCTGCAGATTCCATCTGAGCAGTCAGGAAGTTCTCTCTTTATGTCTTCCAGTTCACAGGTTCCTTCTGCCACATATCTGCGGTTAAGAAGGTTCATGGGACCTACATTATCGGAAGTTGCGCTTCCGCCCACAGCTCCGCAGCCCAGGGTCAGGGCCGGCATAAGATTTGTGGTGGCTCCGATCCCTCCCAGAGCGCTGGATGTGTTTACTACGATCCTGGAAGCGGGAACTCTTGCCGCAAAGTAATCTACCATTTTCTGATCCTTAGTATGGATGGAGAAGGTATGGCCTGCTCCTTCGTAATGCAGGATCTCCTGGCAGAGACTGCATACCTGCACATAATCCGGTGCTGTATAGAAGGCCAGGATAGGCGCCAGCTTCTCATTAGAATAAGGATGTCCTCTTCCCACTCCGGTCTCTCTGGCCACCAGTACTTTCGTTCCCTCAGGTATGGTGATACCTGCCAGATCTGCGATATCCTGGGCGGACTTTCCTACGATCATAGGGTTCATAGTCCCGTTGGCCCGGAGGATAAAGTTTCCAAGCTTCTGGATCTGCTCCCGGGTCAGGAAGTAAGCTCCCTGGCTTTCCATTTCCTTCTGGACTTTATCTGCCATGTCGTCGTCACACACTACAGACTGCTCAGAAGCACAGATGGTTCCGTTGTCAAAAGTTTTAGAAGCCATGATCCTTTTTACCGCCACTTTTACATCTGCGGTCTTTTCAATGTAGGCCGGTCCGTTTCCAGGTCCTACGCCGATGGCCGGTGTTCCTGAAGAATAGGCGGAACGGACCATTGCGGAACCTCCTGTAGCAAGTATCAGAGCTACATCCGGGTGCTTCATAAGATTATCTGTAGCCTGCATGGTAGGTATGGTAATACAGGTTACCAGCTCTTCATTGCCCCCTGCCTCTGCAATAGCCTGGCGGATCACTTTTACCGCCTCCAGAATGGAATTTCTGGCATTGGGGTGAGGGGAAAATACAATGGCGTTTCCTGCTTTAATGGCAATTTCTGCCTTATAAAATACTGTAGATGTAGGATTGGTGGAAGGGATCAGTCCTGCGATGACTCCTACAGGAACTGCCAGGACACGGACTTTTTTCTCCTCATCTCTTTCCAGCTCTCCTACGGTCTTCATGTCTTTGATATATTGATATACGCCGTCGCTGGCGAATATATTTTTTATGGTTTTGTCAGCTTCTGTGCCGAAGCCGGTTTCCTCATGGGCCATTTTCCCCAGTCTTCTGGCGTTTCTCACACCTGCCTGGGCAATAGCTCTGACGATCCGGTCAACTTCCTGCTGGCTTTTGCCTGCCAGCTCTTCCTGGGCCGCTTTTGCCTTTTCAACCAGCTCTCTGACTTCCTGTACTGACAAAAGATCTTTATCGTACAACTGCATAATTATTTCTCCTGTTCCATAAAGCTTATGATCGCATCAATCAGCTGCTGTTTCTTTGCAAAGCAGATGTCTTTGGAGGTCATTCCCGGAAGCTTCAGCTCCCTGGCCAGGGAACGGAGCTTCGCCACGGATTTCTTCTCCAGGCCTTCTCTGGTAACAGGTTTTGGCGTCTCAGTGAACTCTTCACTCTCAGGCTGCGGCTCTTCTTTCTGGATCTTCTCAGAAGTCTCCTTGGAAACTTTTTCCGGCTCTTCCCGGATTTCCGGGGTCTCTTCCGGAGTCGCATATCTTATCTCAGTCTGTACCGGACTTTCTTCACTTTCCGGCTCTGAGGGATTTTTTTCCCTGCGGAAGCTTCCTTGTCCTCCTGCCAGCATCTGACCTACCGAAGGGGCAGGTCTGGGGATCACATGTACATTTACCACACTGCCTACTCTCTCGGCCGCTGCCTGGGAAGCGTCTATGGCTGCCTTTACCGCTGCCACATCCCCTTCCACCAGGACAGTGACTCTGCCGCCTTTTACCCGTACCATGTCTGCCAGAGAAACATTTGCCGCTTTTAAGGCGCTGTCCAGAGCCTCTACCGCTGCAACTAAGCCATATGTCTCTATCATTCCTAATGCTTTCATGCTTTACCTCTCTGTTAAGACCTGCTCATTTCCCGGGTTTACTCTCTTGGGTTATCTGCTACATATTCTACAGCTGCCGCAAAAGCGTCGCAGGCAGCCTTGCAGGCTGACTGGCTTCCTGTAAGGAGAGCGCCGCCGAAGTTTGTCTCTGATGGCGGAGCATAGAGAACGCACATTTTTACATCTGCTGCCTTTAAGGCTGCATCTACTCCGTACATAGCTTCCAGAGGAGGCGCGATGAGATAAGCCAGAGCTTCCCCTTCCTGGATACCGGCGCCTTCTGACAGATAAGAACCGGTCCTGGAAATACAGTGTGCGTAATAAATGATCGTATCGTCTTCATTTGCGGAAACAAAATGGGCCTGATTCTCAATAACATCTACACAGGCTTCAAGTCCGCTTCTGACTTCTGCCGGGTTTGGTCCTGCCAGCATTCCGATGATCTCGCCGGCCAGCTTGGTGTTGGCGTTATCAGCGCCTGCGTAAAAACTTTTTGCGTATACTACCTTAACGTCTGCCTTTTTGGTTGCTTCATCCAGAGCTGTATAGGTAACATCATCACTGGTGGATGTGATCAGAGCCAGTGATTTCATTCCCGGCTCCAGATTCAGTTCCTTTGCCATATCCGGGCTTACATTAGGGATGATTTTCGTTGCGAGGACTTCCGCCTTCACAGGATCTCTTTTCATGATATCTTCCTCCTTGTATCTTTTTTCTATACTTAAAGTTTCAGATCTGTACCGCTGGCTTTATTGTCCAGGATCTTTTTGATCACGTCTGCGATATGGGCGCCGGCCTCTGCAGGTATGGTTCCGGCTTTATGGATATTGGATACTACAGTCCTTCTTGCCTCAGGCATTCCTACAGTTGCCTTGTAAGCGATATAGGCGGACATAGACTCTGCTGTGATCAGTCCGGGACGCTCGCCGATGAGCACGCAGGTCACATCTGCTCCTGTGATCTCAGAGATCTCATCCATGGCTCCGACTCTTCCGTATTTTACAAAGAAAGGTGTGCCCATCTGAATACCATAGCTTTTCAGTCCCTGTTCGATAGCAGGAAGTACGTCTCCGATATTAGCCGCTACTGCCGCAGAGCTTAATCCGTCGGAAACATATACCTGAACCTGGGGATGCATCTGGCATTTCTCTTTAACCGTCTTTACAGCCTCATCGCTGAGTTTTCTTCCCAGATCCGGACGGGTCAGATAAGTATCCTTATCTCCGCACTGGGTCTGTACGCTGAAAAGTCCCATATCGTCAATAAATTTCTGGTCTACATCAGAAAATACCGCGTCCTGCGCTGCGGAATGGGCTGCCCTGAACTGAAGGCTCGGGTCTGTCTTATATCTTGCTCCGGCTTTTCCAATGCCCAGGCGGCAGGGTGCGTATTGTTTCAGATCATAAAAAGCTTCTTTGTTTACCGGATTTTCCACGAGATACTGCTTCCTGATATCTACTTCTGTTACATCGGGGATACAGCCTTCTTCGATAACCGGCTCTTTTGCGCAGGACTGGCAGCTTTCCAAAGCTGTGTCTGCTGTCTGGCTTCCTTTATCCAGGTTCATTTCTGAAAGAACCTGAGCGATAATTGTTCTTAAATCGTTTTCGTTTACCAAGATACCCTACCTCCTATTTCAAAAATACAGATGCGTCCCCGGCCAGGGGTGTCAGTTTGCCGTCTTTAGAGAATCCCATTTTTTCCAGCCACTGATCGAATTCCTTGATAGGACGGAGTCCGAAGATCTCCCTTAATGCCGCTGAATCATGATAACCGGTACACTGGTACATCAGCATACAGTCGTCTCCCTGGGGAACTCCCATAATGTAGTTGCAGCCTGCAGCTACAAGAAGTGTTGCCAGATTCTCGATATCATTCTGGTCCGCTTTCATATGGTTGGTGTAGCAGGCGTCGCATCCCATGGGGATTCCGGTAAGCTTGCCCATAAAGTGGTCTTCCAGACCTGCCCGGATAACCTGCTTGGAATCGTAAAGGTATTCCGGTCCGATAAATCCTACTACTGTGTTTACCAGGAACGGGCTGTATTTCTTCGCGAAACCGTAGCATCTTGCTTCCATAGTCACCTGATCCCAGCCGTTATGTGCTTCTGAGGAAAGCTCGGAACCTTGTCCTGTCTCAAAGTACATCACATTGGGTCCCATACTGGAAGCTTCTTTTAACATCAGATCATGTCCCTCATCCAGCATGGAAGCGGTAAGTCCGAAGGCTTCATTGCCCTTCTGAGAACCGGCGATAGACTGGAACATCAGATCGATAGGCGCATGGAATTTCCGGATGGCCTCCATCTGTGTGGTAACGTGTCCCAGAACACTGATCTGAGTTGGAACTTCGTATGTATTCTTGATCTCATCAAATCTTTTCAGGATATTGGCAATATTCTCTACAGAATCATCTACCGGGTTCAGACCGATCACGGCGTCGCCGCATCCAAGACTCAGTCCTTCCAGTACGGAAGCAGTAATACCTTTTATATCATCTGTGGTATTGTTAGGCTGAAGTCTGGAGGAAAAGGTTCCCGGAAGACCGATAGTGGTATTGCAGTGAGCGGTAATACGGATCTTCTTGGCCGCGTATACCAGATCCAGATTTCCCATAAGTTTGCACACTGCCGCTACCATCTCACTGGTAAGTCCTCTGGAAGCCCGTTTGATCATATCTCCGGTAGTCTGGGTATCCAGAAGCCACTCTCTGAACTCTCCCACGGTCATTCCTTTGATTTCTTTGTAGATAGTCTCATTTACACCATCCTGGATGATCCTGGTAACTTCATCCTCTTCATAGGGAACTGCCGGATTGTTTCTCAGATCTTCCAGTGTAATGTGAGAAAGCACCACTTTGGCGGCTACTCTCTCTTCCGCAGACTCTGCTGCGATCCCGGCCAGCTTGTCGCCGGATTTTTCTTCATTGGCTTTTGCCATAACTTCACGAAGAGATTTAAACTCATATACTTTTCCAAATAACTTTGTCTTGAGAATCAATTTGCTTCACATCTCCTTTTCGTTTACTTAGGAATCCACTAGTAACTGTCGTATGAAACATGTTTTATTCGACAGTTCCGTTAAATATCAGCGTCTTGGTCACTACGGGAACTACATGGCCCTCGGCCACCGGCTCTCCGATATCTATGTAATCGCCGTTCTGGGTATGGATGCCGTCGATACAGATCACGGCTTTTTTCCTTTCCAGCATAACGTTCAGCGCATTTCCAAGTACTTTGCCGATATCATTTTCTATCACTACTATAAGAGGATAAGGACTTTTCACGATCTTTCCGGCTCCTTCCAGTATCCAGGAAGCCAGTTCCTGTATCTGGCGGAATCCGGTATGATACTTTCCGGAAAAAGCCAGAGCCATCTGTTCCACGGCGCCTTCAGATTCGTAAAGTGAGATTCCTCTCTCTGCAGCCTCCAGGAATGCTTTTTTATCCTGCTCTTCTTCTTCTGTAAATCTGAATACCGGTATGTTTTTCACAGGGAGTTTATCTCTGGCATAGCTGATAGTGCTTCCGCTGACATTGGTAGTATGGGTCCCTGCCCCTACCACTGTGGCCCGGATAGTCTCCGCCGCCTGATACTGCTGTATCTTCTGGAAGGCACTGTCCGCAAGAACTGCCCTTGCCAGCAGGACTCCCACATCACCAAACCGGAAGATATCTGCCTCTCCGCCGCTGCGCATACATTCTGCAACACCTCCGGAAAAGGTCACCGCATCAATAGCCGGTTCTCTCTTTAAAGGCCTTCCGTCATTGGTATAGAGACTTCTATGGAAATCGTCCGGCTCTTTCAGATAAACAGCCATTGCCAGCTGCTCCGCCATATATTCGCATACCCGGTAAAGCACTCTTCCGTCGGCAGGATCTCCTTCACGGATACGGATCCCGTGCCGGTCTGCCAGTTCCCGGATCTTAGGATAGATATAGGAAATCTTTCCATTTTCTATTTTTATCAGTCTTCCTCCGATATCCAGACAACTGGTTCCCTGAAGATTGCCTTTCCGGAAGGAAGCAATATTGCTGGTGCCTCCCCCGATATCGATATTGGCCACTGTCTGCCTCTTTTCTTCAGAGAGCTTGTCTGCCCCTGCGCCTCTGGCGGAAAGCACAGACTCCAGATCCGGCCCTGCCGTAGCCACTACAAACTCTCCGGCCATACCGCTTAAAGTCTGAAGCACTGTATTGGCATTGGTTTTTCTGGCTGTCTCTCCGGTAATGATCACAGCCCCTGTCTGAAGATCCTCCGGCTTCATTCCGGCTTTGCTGTATTCCTGCCGGATGATCTCGCCTATCCTGTCCCCGTCAATTTCTGTCTGGGATTTCAGAGGCGTAAAATAGATGGCGCTTTTATAGATGACTTCTTTGTCTACAATACTGATCCTGGGAACTGTATAACTGCTGGCAAGATTTACGATCGTAAGCCGGCTGAAGATCAGCTGGGTAGTGGAGGTTCCGATGTCAATTCCAACGCTTAAAATCTGTTCTTTCAATAAATCCCCTCCTTATCACTCTGAGACTTCTATAAAATCTGCAGTTTCTCTGATAAAATCAATACTTACGCTTGTACCCTGGGCTCCTGAGCGTATCCTCAGCTTTCCGTGAAGTTTATCTTCTACCATCATTTTGACAATGTTCAGACCCAGACTGTCCTTTCTGGTATGTTCCGGCTGAAATCCCACTCCGTCATCTGTCACAAGGATTTCGGAGTAGACTGTGCCTTTCTTCAAGGTTATGGAAATACTGCCATGGTCTCTGCCTTCAAAAGCATATTTCATGGAATTATGAAGAAGCTCATTTACTGCCAGAGCAGCGGAAACAGCCACATCTGAATCTACCATCATATCATCGCCTTCCAGGCGGATATCCACTTTAAGCTCCGGTCTGGCAAGGGATTGGAGCGTATTATTCCGGATAGATCCCAGGACCTTTTTCAGGCTTACGGTCTCTCCTTCTGAATGAGAAAGAAATTCATAACTTACCGCCATGGACAAGATCCTGTCGATACTTTCCTCCAGGGCTCTTTTCGCCGCCACAGATCCTACTCTTCTTGCCTGAAGCCGCAAAAGGGAGGCTACCATCTGCAGATTGTTTTTCACCCGGTGATTCAGCTCTTTCATAGCTACTGATTTCAGGATCAGATTTCGTTCCTGTTCTCTGGAGCCTGTGATATCCCGAAAGATTACTGCCAGGATAATACCGTTTTTATTTTTTAAAGGAATCTGTCGGATCCATAAATAGTATTTTCCATAGCGTACTTCTTTTAATATTTCCAGATCTTCGCTTGTTTCATCCCATTTTGTCAGACAAATATTCCGATAAGACTGTCCCAGGATATCCGAAACATACCCCAGTTTATGAAACAGAGTCTTGGCATACATATTCCGGAAGCAGACTCTTCCATCCGTATCCACCAGGATCAGTCCCTCATCAATCCCCTCTGTCAGCCACTCATTTTCATTGACCATATGATAGATAGGTACTTCTACTGCCTGATATTTCTTGGATTCTATCTGTTCCTCCGCCGGCTCTGTAATACACTTCTCTCTGATGAGAACGCCGATGATCCTGGAATTAAACAGGATCGGTTCCACTGACTGAATGGTATAATTGTCTTCCTGGGTCCTAGCCTGCATAAATTTCGTGGCGATTCCCAGATTAAATGTCCTGGCTACTGCCGGCTCATTTTCCGCCTTGGCAAGCATCCCTACCACACTGCTTTTGTATGCAGAAGGCGCTTCCTCCGGTTTGGCCTCAGCCACTACGATAGCGTCCCCCTCTTTGCATCTGCAGTCAATAAACATATTGGCCGCTTCCATATTTGCCAGAGGCTGGAGGGTTTTCGCCATCATCTGGATAACATTGATCTCTTCATCGTTGAGATCCGTATACTGTCTGCAGAGCTTCTCAATTGTATGTTCCATATTCATCGTCACCTGCGCATTAATATCATTTCTGCTACTCTTTTCATGGAAATATTTTTCGTCCGGCTGATATTTCTGATATAATCATAGGCTTCCTGTTCGGATATCCCTTTCTGACTCATGACCAGACCCTTTGCCTGTTCTACCAGAGTTCTTCTTTCCAGCCTTTCATTTACATGCTCATATTCTTTTTCCAGCATGGCCATTTTCCGGCTCCGCTCTACGGCGATCTCCAGCCCGGGAAGAAATGTCTTCTCATTTACCGGCTTTACAAAATAGCCGGCTACATTTGCTTCCTTGGCATCTTCAATAAACTCTCTGTCGCAATATGCCGTCAATAACACCACAGTCTGGGCAAGTTTTTCCTGGCCAATGATCTTGGCCGCCGTGATCCCGTCCAGTAAAGGCATTTTTACATCCATGATCACCAGATCCGGATGTTCTCTCTTACAGCATTCCACAACGTCGAATCCGTCTGCCGCTTCAGCCACCACCTCATAGCCCTGCTTCTCCAGAATCTCCCGCAGATCCATTCTGATTAAGGGTTCATCATCCGCAACAATTACTCGCATCATCCTACGCTGCCTTCCTTCATCCTCCCAGAGCTTATCCGTTTTCTCATGTTTTCCGGAGAAACTCCATAAGTTTTTCAAAGCCTGTGCCCTCAAAACTGCTTGTGACAACAATCTCTCTTGCTCCCGCAGTTCTCAGATACTTCTTTGCATCTTCTATCTGTTTCTCATCCGCCAGATCCGCCTTCGTCACCACCCCGATACATGGTTTTGCAAAAGTACTGGAATATCCCGGCGGAAACATAGTTCCTGCTTCATTGGCCGGCTGTACCAGCAGGATAATATCTGCATCAACTGCTGATACTGTCAGGGCCCCCCGCAGATTCGTCCTCTCTAAATATTCTCCCGGCGTGTCTATCATGGTCCCGTTGACCACTTCTACAGTCTGTGTCTTGTTATATTTGAGATCCTGTCTGGATATATACTGACACAAGGTAGTCTTTCCTGCCATAGACCTGCCGATCAGGATCACCCTCTTCATTTTTTCTTCAGACATACAAACCTCCCGCTGCTAGGATCTGGTAATAGGCGCTGCCGCAAATCCCATAGAATCGCAGAGCACACTCATCACATCATGGAGAGCCGCCTCCACAGCCGCCACATCTCCGGTAATGATCAGGGAACCGTTAAAACGGTCTACAAACCCGATCTGGATGTCAGCCGCCTTGCTGGCTACATCTGCTGCGATTATTGCCGCCTCGCTGGGAGTGATGGTGAAAATACCGATAGCTCCCTGGGCATCGATAAGCCCCATTTTACCGTAAAGGCTTTCCACCGGATGGGGTATCACATGAGCCAGGGTTACCTGTTTGCCCGGTACAAATTCCTGAATGATCCTCTCTTTTTTGTCTTCATACATAGCTGTTACCTCTTTTCATCTCAGATCAGACGTCCGGTATAAGCATGTCTGAATACTTCTTTGATTTCTTCTACAGAGCACTCTCTGGGGTTTGTTCTGGTACAGGCGTCCGCATAAGCTGCCTGTGCCATCTCCTCCAGCGCACCCTCAAAATCTTCTCTGGAAACTCCTGCGCTCTCGATAGTATCCGGTATATGAAGCTGTTTGATATACTGTCTCGTCGTCCTGATCACACTGAAAGCGCTCTGGCGAATGCTGGGGCCCTCCAGTCTGAGGACTCTGGCAATCCGCGCATATCGTTTCGCCACCGGCGTCAGTTTATCGTGGCAGCCGGCGTTAAAGGCCATTACATATGGAAGCAGGATTCCATTGGCTCTTCCGTGGGGAATATGGAAATGGGCCCCCAGAGTATGGGCCATACCATGATTCAGTCCCAGTCCCGCATTACTGAATGCAAGTCCTGCCAGACAGGACGCATGATGCATTTTCTGTCTTGCCTCCATATCATCCGGATTTTTGTAAACCTTCATCAGGTTTCCTCTTACCAGCTTCATAGCTTTCTCTGCAGCTGCATCTGTAAAATCATTGGCATTCAGAGATACAAAAGCTTCAATGGCATGGGTAAGCACATCGATCCCCGTATCTGCCGTTACAGAAGGCGGTACACTCTTTACCAGTTCTGCATCCAGGATTGCCGCATCAGGAAGCAGTTCTTTGGATACTAAAGGATACTTGGCCGATTTATCCGGATCGCTGATCACGGAAAACATGCTCACTTCAGAGCCTGTGCCGCTGGTAGTGGGAACTGCTACAAATTTGATCTTCTCTGAAAGTCCTCCCTTTACCGAAAGCCAGTTTATAGCTTTCGCCGCATCAATAGGGGAGCCTCCTCCCAGAGCAAAAAGGATCTGGGGCTGAAATTCCTGCATTTTTCCAATTCCTCTGGTAACTGTGGCAATGTCCGGATCCGGCTTTACTTCTGAAAAAATCTCATAGGCAACATGATGTTTTTCCATAGGTTCCGTAAGGTACTTCACCATACCGCTGTCATGCAGGAATTTGTCTGTGACGATGAACGCCTTCTCTACGCCGTCAAGGAGTTCATCCAGCCCTTCTTTTCCCATATAAATATGGGTGTTCAAAATAAATTCTTGCAACCTTCATCCTCCTTTCATTTTCGGACAGGAAGAAAATTTCTTCTTTTTGTCGTTAAAAGCCGTCTTTAGCTTTTAAATAACAAAAAAGTGCCTGATTAACTAACTATGCTTCGCTGAAGCATAGTCAGAAACCAAGCACTTCATCGTCCTTAGATTATAATCCATTCGTATCCACTACATCGCACATACGCCTAAATTAGACATATTATAACATTCAGGCCGATTTTTGTCAACTTTGTCTAAATACTTTCCACCATTATCACAATGGGTTTGGTCATATTTCATTAATTTTATACTCCTCCAGGTTTACTTTATCTCTAACTTTCTAATCTGTAAGCCCATCCTTCCTTATAAAAAGAGATAAAATTTTCTTTCCCTGTCTTATTTTTCCGCGTCCTGAGCAGATCCTAAAGTAACGCTGATCTCCTGTTCCTGATAGCTTCCGCCCTGGGATCTCTGAACGGTGACCTTCACGGTTTCTCCTGATGCGTAGTACTGGAGCACATCCTGAAGCTGTTCCATATTGCCTATGCTCCGTCCGTCCAGTTCTGTGATCACATCGCCTTTCTGGATCCCTGCCTGGTCTGCGGGACCGTTTTCAACAACCTCTGATACGATAACGCCGCTGGGGATACCATAAAGCTGTGTCACATCAGAAGTAACGCTGCCGCCCTGGATTCCCAGATAAGAAGCCTGGCTTGCGTCTACTTTTTCTCTGGTAGGCAGGTTCATCAGATCTTTAAGGCTTTCCTCTGCCTTATCAATAGGAATGGCAAATCCGATATTGTCTACAGAAGATCCATCAGGTGTAGAAGAAGATTTTGCTTCATTGATCCCTACCAGCTCGCCCTTCATATTTAAAAGAGCGCCGCCGCTGTTGCCCGGGTTAATAGCTGCGTCTGTCTGGATCAGACCTGTGGAATTAATAGTCGTTCCGTTTTCATCTGTCAGTGTAAGGCTTCTGTTCAGAGCGCTTACATAACCGCAGGTTACAGACTGTCCATAGCCTAAGGCATTACCGATGGCCACTACCTGCTGTCCCAGCTCCAGATCATCGGAATCACCGATAGAAGCAATCTTGATCTGGTTCATGGTGTCACTGGAGATATCAGAGAGTTTTACAGATACTACTGCCAGATCGTTGTCTGCATCGCTGCCTTTTACTTCTGCTTCTGCTGTACTTTCATCTATAAATCCTACGGAAAGGCTGGTAGCGCCTTCTACCACATGGTTATTGGTGGCGATAAGAAGTTCTGAATCATTTTCTCCTACGATAACTCCTGTACCGGCGCCCTCCACTTCATACTGCTGCGTACCTCCGAAGAAGCTTCTCATTTCTTCTACTGACATAGTGGAAATGGTAACTACAGAGGGCATTGCGTTTTTGGTAACCTCTTCTACTGCAGTGCTTTCTCCATCTGAGGAATTGTCACTGTCTGAAGCTGTATCATCGGAAACTGTTTTGGTTTCTTCTATATTACTTGCTGCCTGGATCCTGTTTCCGGCGGCATTGATTCCATACATAATACTGCCTGCGATCAGTCCGAAGACTACCGCCATGGCGACTAATACTGCCCATTTCTTTCCCATGGACATAGGTTTTTTCTGCTTTTCTGCCTTTACCGGCAGCTCTTTTTCTTCTGGAATTTTTTCTGCTGGTTCTTTTCCTTCCAGTTCTTTCTTTTCCATTTCATCATTGTCATCTTTCATTGTACGTCTGCCTCTTTTCCTTTTTGGATACATCCTTCATTTCCTTTTACATTTTGAAGTATAGGAGTCATCTGTGACGGAATTGTGAAAAAAATTTATTGATTTTGTGTCCTGTTTTTATTGACAGAAAAAACAGGTCTGCTATAATATTCTTGCTTGCTCGGAGGGCAAATCATTCGCTGGAAATGATAAGCCGGATAAGGCAACGGATTGAAATATCCGTTTCTTATCCGGCTTTTTTGATGATAAAAAGTCTAAAACACTTAGGAGGAATATCATGGCAAAAACACACAGTCTCACACAGGGAAATATCCTGGGCACTCTGATCCGTTTCGCGGTCCCTGTATTTTTTACTCTGTTCCTGCAGGCCCTTTACGGAGGAGTGGATCTTCTGGTAGTCGGACAGTTTGCTTCTACTGCCGATGTATCGGGAGTGGCCACAGGAAGTATGCTCCTGTCTACAGTAACTATGATCATCACCGGCCTTTCTATGGGTATCACTATACTGGTAGGAGAACGGATCGGCAGCCAGCGCCCAAAAGAAGCAGGAAGGGCCATTGGCAGCGGTATCTGTCTTTTTATTGTTTTCGGCATCCTGCTGGCTCTGATCATGATCGGAGGCGCCGGTTTCCTGGCAAATGCCCTTCATGCCCCGGCGGAAGCCTTTGACCAGACCTGCCATTATATCGCCATCTGCGGCGGCGGTTCTCTTTTTATTATTGCTTATAATGTACTGGGAGCTGTATTTCGAGGGATCGGAGATTCCAAAACGCCTCTTCTCACCGTTATGATCGCCTGTGTGGTGAATATCTGCGGAGATCTTCTCCTGGTAGCAGTTTTCCATATGGGCGCCGCAGGCGCTGCCATTGCCACAGTAGCCGCCCAGGCAGTCAGCGTGATCATTTCCCTGGCAGTTATACGGAAGCGGCAGCTTCCCTTTGAATTTTCCCGGAAATTTATCCGTTTTGATAAGAACATCATCCTTACGGAAATCCGTCTGGGGGCTCCGGTGGCTCTCCAGGAGCTGCTGGTAGGGATCTCCTTTCTGGTGATCCAGACTATTGTAAATACTTTCGGTGTAGCCGCTTCTGCGGGAGTAGGCGTGGGAGAAAAAGTCTGTACCTTTATCATGCTGGTGCCTTCCGCCTATATGCAGTCTATGTCTGCTTTCGTTGCCCAGAACATGGGGGCCGGGAATCCTCTCCGGGCCAAAAAAGCCCTGGGATACGGAGTCCTGACCGCTTTTGCAGTAGGCGTGGTCATGGGGATTCTGACCTTTTTCCACGGGGACGTTATGGCCTCTATCTTTTCCAAGGATCCTGCCGTCATTGCCGACGCTCACAGTTATCTGAAGGCTTATGCCATCGACTGTATGCTCACCCCCTTCCTTTTCTGCTTTACCGGTTATTATAACGGCTGCGAGAAAACTATGTTTGTTATGATCCAGGGTATCGTAGGCGCCTTCCTGGTGAGGATCCCTGTAGTATATCTGGTCAGCCGGATACCGGGAGCCACTCTTTTCCAGATCGGCCTTGGCACTCCCGCCTCCAGCCTGGTCCAGATCACCCTCTGCCTGCTTATGTTTGTGTACCTGGAAAAAAAGTCAAAAAAAATTTAAAAATCTGAATGAAAACGCCTTCCCGGATCGTATTGATAGTGGAACAGTAAATGATCAATACTCTGGGAGGTGTTTTTTATGAAGAAATTTGTGAAAGGATTCATCATCGGGACAGCCGTTGTGGTATTAGGCACAACAGCCGTATTTGCCGCAGGCGCTGGAACCGGTACAGGAAGCGGCACAGGCAGCGGAGCTGTCCAGGGAAGTTCTTCCTCCTCCGCTGTTGTCCCGGGAGATGTCAGTACTGCCTGTCCCTGGTGCCGGGAGGATGGACACTGCTATCAGGACCTGGACAATGACGGCGTATGCGACTATTATAATGCTTATACGGGAGAAAATTTTACTGGCCATCATGGACAGGAAAGCTCTCACCACGGCTTTCAGGGCGGACATCACAACTCCGGACAGAACCGGTCTTTCGGATGTCACGGCTTCTGCCGTTAGGGTCTCATACCCCGATGCTTACATTGCTGCTAGTTTGATGCCCCACATACTTGCATCAGGGTCTTTGACTATAATTAAGAAGGATGGAAAAAGGAAATGCGAAGTGAGGAAGAGGCCTCCAGGGCTATAGACCTGTATGGAGATACGGTAAAAAGGATCTGTATGATACATCTGAAGAATTACGCAGACACAGAAGATATTTTCCAGACTGTCTTTTTAAAGTACGTCCTGAAATCCCCTGAGTTTCACAGTACGGACCATGAAAAAGCCTGGATCATACGGGTGACCATAAATGCCTGCAGGGATCTGCTGAAAAGCTTCTTCCACAGCAGGACTCTTCCTCTTGACAGTCTGAGGGAAAAACCCGGGGAACCGGCTCCCGATCACAGCGACGTGCTGGAAGCGGTACTGGCTCTCCCTTCAAAATACAAGGACGTAATCTATCTGTATTATTATGAAGAATATTCCGCTGAAGAGATCGGACAGATCCTCCGGAAAAACAAAAATACCGTCTACACCCTGCTGAACCGGGGTAGACAGCTGCTCAGATCCAGCCTGGAGGAGGTGGGAGAAAATGGATGAAAAAGAAAAACTGAAGGCTTCTTTAGATCAGATCCACGCGGAAGAATCTTTAAAGACCTCCACCAAAAAGTACCTTTTTGAAAAGGTATACTTTAAAGAAAAGAAAAGATCTTCTCCTCTTCGGAAATTTGCCGCAGCAGCAGTCTGCTCCCTGGCAGTCTTTATCGGAGGCGGCTCCTGGCTGTTCTTTACTCCAACCGCATTTATCAGTGTAGATGTAAATCCTTCTCTGGAACTGGGGATCAACCGTTTTGACCGGATCGTTTCTGTCACCGGATACAACGAAGACGGCCGGGCACTGGCCCGGGGTCTTCACATTAAATATATGGATTATACCGATGCTCTGGAGACCCTTATGGAAGATCAGAATATGGAAGTTTACATGGCCGACAATGCAGATGTTGTTCTGACTGTAGCAGGAGACAACGCTGCTAAAAGCAGCGAGATCCTGGACAATGTGGAATCCTGTATGTCTGAACACCAGAATGTGTACTGCCATTCGGGAAATTCCGAAGAAGTCCATCACGCCCATGATGCCGGGCTCTCTTTCGGAAAGTATCAGGCCTGGCAGGTTCTTCAGGATCTGGATCCTGACATTACCCTGGAAGAAGTCCAGGATATGACCATGTCGGAAATCCGGGATCTGATCTGGAAATATTCCCAGGAAAAATCCCCGGACAAAGACCAGTCTACAGAGTCCGAAAACATACAGGACTCCCGGGATCCGGATACCAGCCAGGGATCCACGGAAGACTCCTCGGACAGCACGGAGGACTCCTCTGATGAAGATGATCTGTCGGAAACCACCCAGCAGGGACACCATGGACACCAGCATCATGGCGATGGTACCGATGACTAGCGCACAGATAAAACAGGTTGAAATTTTCAAAAAATCCGGAGAAATCCCCCCTTGCCAAAAGGGGGGATTTATAGTATCATAGAAAGGCAGTAAATCAAGCATATGTCCTGTTAGTTTAACGGATAAAACAAGCGCCTCCTAAGCGCTAGCTGTGGGTTCGATTCCCGCACGGGACGCTGATAGAAGCGGGAATTGTCAGTAGAATACTGAAGCAATTCCCGCTTTTTCGTTTTCTGAAAAGGAAACAGATATGCAGGAAATTATACTCCAGCTAACGTAGGCTCTTTTTTGTTAGCTGGCTGCTAACAGATCCAGTCGTTTTACTAGCGCAGGTATCCGGAGATTCTGCTAACATCCGGGCAAAGGTCATTTGAAACCTCAGACTGGCATAGTAAAATGGGGTAAATTACAGATAATGTATTTTCGGTATCAAGAGACTTATGGAAATGGAAGGTATGGTGACAGATGTATACACTCATATCCTGGATGATGACCGGAGAAAAAACGCGGCACTGCTGGCCTCTCTGACGAAAACAATAAAATGCGGCAGAATAGAGATATAATTGGATGGTGTAAGAAAATCTTATGTGATATAATCGTTTTATCTTTGGAAATGTTTGGTTTCCATAAAACTGTTTACAATAAGTGGATGAGATTGTCCGAAAATAATTGTTATTTTGGAGGTATATTATGCTGAGCGTATATCTGGGAAAGATGGATCAGGCGATTTACTATCCACCCGCATATTTTGATAATCAGTATGAAGATGAGTGGATCACAGATAAATTATCCGTAGAAATGATAAAAGATGTAGATCATTCGGATGTAGTTGGTCCCCATTTAATAGAAAGTCCTGTTCTTGGCCCGATTTCTGTAAAAGAGATTTCCGGTGGAGTTAAAACGCTGATCCTTCTGGCATTTGACCGGTCAGGCAAAATTTTTAATGCCTCCGCATGTGGTGACAACTGTGCGAAATGGATCCTGAAAATTGGAAAAGAAAAAGATCTGACGATCAATCTCCGGCATCTTATGGACTTTGGAAACAATGATTTTGAAATCAAAATCCTGAATACAGGGGATACCGTTCATAACATGGAAGAATTTGTCAGGATTGCGGGAAACTATGTATAGGAGAAAAGATGAAGGGAAAATATAAGATCATCATTAATAATAACCGTCTTCACTATGAATTTGAGATCAAAAGGAATATCACTATCATCCGGGGAGACAGCGCTACAGGTAAAACAACATTGATCAATATGCTCCGGCAGGCGGAAAATCTGGGGGCTTCCAGCGGTATTGACGTAGTATGTGAGGTTCCCTGCAGAGTGCTGGAAGGAGCTAACTGGAAACTGATACTGGAAAATTCCTCGAAAACCATCTTTTTTACAGATGAAGAAAATGCGTTTATTGATACAGAGGAATTTGCGGCAGCTGTCAGGAATTCTGATAATTATTACGTCCTGATTACAAGAGAAAATCTATATACGCTTCCCTATAGCGTGGAAGAAATTTACGGTATCCATAGTTCCGGAAAGTATCACGATACCCGGAGAATATATAATCAGATGTATCAGATCTATTCAGATTATCAAAGGCTTCCCATAGTACCGGAAAAAATTATTACAGAAGATTCTAATTCCGGATTTGATTTTTTTAAAGCTGTCGGGGAGGAACGAAAGATTTCCTGTGAAAGCGCGGATGGAAAATCAAATATCTTCCATTCTCTGGAACGGATTGGAAAAGAAAGTGTATGTGTGATCGCCGATGGGGCTGCGATTGGTCCTGAGATGGATCGTCTGTACAAATATGCTGTGCAAAAGAAAAATATCCATCTCTATTTTCCTGAGTCTTTTGAATGGCTGATTCTACAGTCTGGACTGATTCAGGGAAAAGATATTCAGGCCATATTGGAACATCCGGAGGATTATATTGACAGTAGAGAATATTTCAGCTGGGAAAGATTTTTTACAAGCCTTTTAATTGACAGAACAAAGGATTCTTATCTTAGATACAGCAAGGCGAAATTAAATGAAACATATCTCCATGGAAAGAATAAAGAAGTGATTCTTAATAGTATCAAGGGCGTAAAATTTTAAATATAAAAGAGATTAAAGTAGTCGAAAAACCGTAGACAAACCGGCCATTTCACGGTATATTAAATATAGTAAATCTGATCAGTCGAATATTGTTTCATTCCCACATACCGGGTATAGTAGCCGATTATACGAGGAGGATGCTCTGACATTGAACCTCCCCCTGATGTTAGCTGGTGCAAACATTATGCTAACATTTCAGTCCGATCTGTGGTTTACAGAGATAATTTTTGATTGACCGGAATTGACACGAAAGTTGTTTTAAACCTTGACTTTACTTGACTTTGAGTAACAGTCATGAACGATATTTTAGCCCATCGGGGCGGACTCCTAAGCGCTAGCTGTGGGTTCGATTCCCGCACGGGACGCTGATAGAAGCGGGAATTGTCAGTAGAATACTGAAGCAATTCCCGCTTTTTCGTTTTCTGAAAAGGAAACAGATATGCAGTCCAGCTTCTTTTCTTCCATAACCTCCTTGATCGTATTGGACGGGTTTCCGCGTCGTTTTGAAAACAAAAACGCCACCTGTTCCACAGATGACGTCTTTGTCTTAGTCTGATTTTTGTTTAATTATATTTACGCTTCATCCACATAAATCCCCAGCCCGGTAGATTTACTGTTGTGACCTCATCCGACCTTCCGGTCAGCAGATTCATATATTCCGCCGTTTCCGGCATCCAGATGGTCTTCGGATAATCGCTGAAATTAAATACCGCATGCAGCTCTTCTCCTCCGGCTTTCCGGACGATCCAGAGGATGGACTGATCGCTGTAGTCTTTTGTATAGACCTGCGCGTCCGCATCGAATACAGCCTCGCTCCTCCTGATCTTTTCCAGATGATCTAGAGCGCCGAAGATCCTGCCCTGTACGCTTGACGTGTCTTTGATATTCTCCACCAGATCCCAGTTGAATTTCCCTCTATGTATATAGCGGGAATCAGGAGCCTTTTCCGGATCGTCTTTGTAAGTATAGTCGTTCACCTGGCCGATCTCATCTCCGCTGTAAAGCATGGGAATGCCGGACTGTGTGAACATATATGCGTGGAGCATCACATCTTTTGTGATGGCCCAGTCCATCTTCTGTTCATCCTGCTCAAACCCTGCGCTCTCAATACCGCACATGGACGCTGTTGTCCCACAGAACCTTGCGTCTCCGGTCACCGGATCTGCATTGTAGAGTTCTCCTCTGCTGACGCTGCCCTCGGTCTTGCCCTGGAAATAATCGTTCAGATACTTCTTGTGAGGAACTTCCTTCATCCCCCACGATTTCAAGGTATCATAGTCCAGTCCCCAGCCGATGTCATCATGGCATCTCAGGTAATTGAGAAATGTGTACTCTCTTGGAAGCGAACATACGATATCCATCTGTTTTCTCAGAAGACGGATATCCCTTGTTGCCACAGTATGCCAGGTCGTTGCCATGGTCGTTACATTGTAAAGCATATGGCACTCAGGTTTCTCTACTGTACCGAAGTACGGTGCCACCTTGTCCGGCTCCATGACAACTTCCCCCAGGAGCACGATACCCGGACAAACGATCTCGCCGATCATGCGCATCATGCGGACAATTGTGTGCACCTGCGGAAGGTTCCTGCAGTTTGTCCCAAGCTGTTTCCAGATGTAAGGGACCGCGTCGATACGGATAATGTCCATTCCCTGATTGGCAAGGTAAAGGAAATTATACATCATCTCGTTGAACACCCGCGGGTTCCTGTAATTCAGATCCCACTGGTAAGGATAAAATGTTGTCATAACATAGTGGCCCAGTTCCGGCAGATATGTGAAGTTTCCGGGTGCCGTCGTAGGGAATACCTGAGGCACAGTCTTCTCATATTCCCTTGGAATAGACGGATCTGCATAGAAAAAGTAACGGCTCATATACTCTCCGTCACCCTGCCGCGCGCGTCTCGCCCAATCATGATCCTCGGATGTATGGTTCATTACAAAATCCATACATAAGCTGATGCCTTTGTCATGGCACTCCTCTGCCAAAGCCGCCAGATCATCCATGGTCCCCAGCTCCGGTTTTACCTTGCGGAAATCCGCCACCGCATATCCGCCGTCTGATCTTCCTTTCGGCGAATCAAGGAAAGGCATCAGATGGATGTAGTTCACATTACACTTCTCAATGTAAGGCAGTTTTTCCTGGACGCCTTTGATGGTTCCGGCAAAATTATCGATATACATCATCATGCCGACCATATCACGTTTCCTGTACCACTCTCCTGCTGCCTCCCGCTCTGCATCCAGTTTTCTCAGTTTGTCATTTCTCTGGTCGTAGTACCACTTCATCTGGCTACAGAGTTCCGCGAACATATCCGCATTGTCATACAGTTCCATGTAAAGCCATCTGAGCTCGTCATGATGCCTTTTGAGCCTTTCCATGAAGATCCTGTCAGACTCGGCCTTCTTATCCTGTTCTTTCTCTTTTGTTTCCGTCCCGGTCCTGGCTTTCGCCATAGTTTCTTCCGCCGTTTTTACCTTCACTGTTTCTGTCTTTTTCACTATTTCCACCTTTTTTGCTGCTTCTCTCTTTCTCTCAGCCCTGGATTTCTTTGCCATCGTTTCTCCTCCTTTGCCTATTTATTATATCCCGTATACAACAGAAGTAAGTTCATTAGCATATAGAATATCACATAAAAGAGAATAACGCCAGCTCAATTAATGAGATACAGTTTTGAATGTTAAAAAATGTGTCTGCCTGCCAGTTCTTCTGGCGGTTAAACCCTTCGTTCTCTATCTTCCAGCGTTTCCTTCCTGCTTCCGCCATTTTTTCTGCATTTTCTTTGCTAATCTTTATACTGCAAAGCCATTGGAATTCTGTTATTTCTCCCTCCCCTTCTTCGCGATACCTTAATACGTGTACAGGTTTTCCTTCATAATCGATTTCATTTACGAATTCCGCCTTCTCCGTTTTTCCTTTTTCCGGTATCTTTTCGTATTCTTCCGCTATACTCGGGATGCTTCCCTTTTTATGGCGGATCAGAAATTCCCACTTATATTCCCTACTCAGTTCCATAACCTGTTTCGATGCATACAGACTGTCCGCCAACAGCAGGATCGGTAACCGGGGAAATCTCTGCTTGATCTCTTCCAGCTCCGCTGGATCCAGCCTCTCCAGATACGCTTTTTCTGTTACATGGCAGGGAACATACTCCTTTGCTGTTTCACCCATAAATACAGACAGGTTTTTAGAAACCGCCTCATCATTAAACTTTTCGGTCATTTCCTGCATGCTGTCTATCCCTGCGATCCCCTTATAATACAATGTTCCGGGCATCATACGGTTGGTATAAGTAATATAACTTGGATGCCGGGGATCCCCTGTCTGGGAAAACTTCCAGAAGAGCTGGCTGTAAAATCTGTTCAGAACCTTATTCAGTTCCCTGGCTGGGGTCTTCTCAAATTTCTTTTGAATCCTTCGTTCTTTTCTGTCAAAACTGAGAACTTAGACGGTCTTTTTTATTCTGGCAAATTCGGGAAGGAGCTCTTAACGCTTTATTACATAAAAACTATACTGTATCTGAATTTGCAATCATGTACCCAGGATATTTCCGGGCTGACCCTGGTCCTGGACAGGTGGATCAGCAACGTACAGACAGAAGCGGCCTTTTTCCCTATTCTGACCTTATTGGAGGAAGCGAAAACTCCTGAAAAAACCTGCGGGCATTTTACAGATCACTCCGGAATTCCTGGAATCTCTCATGATCAACAAACATATGGAGATTCCTTCCCTTTTCGGGGATCTGCGTTTTATCGTTGTTGATGAGATCCATTCCCTCCTATTTCGGTGCCGTGGCAGGAGATATCCACACCTGGATCCTGGCAGAGGAAGGGGCAAAGGATTTTCCCTGGGCGTGCTGGATATTGAGGGTATGAAACAGAGGGTACTGAGCTGAGCTGAAAGATCACTGTGATATGCCTATACACAGTGATCTTTCAAGATTCTTCAACTAAAGAAAGGGTTGTTACATTAATCAAAAAGAATGTTTAATGCAACAACCCTTTCTTATTTATCAGCGCGGCACATCATTTGATATGTTTTTATTTTACTGCGCGTCTGCCACCTGTTGAACTGTAGCAAGTTCCTCTGCCGGATCTCCTCCTGCCGCTACATTCTGCATTGCAACCTGGATAGCTTTTTCAATCTCGCTGTTGGAAAGTTTTCTTTCTCTTCCATTTTCAGCTGCGTCTTTTACATATTCATTGATTTCATCTATAGACTGCTGCTGAAGCTCTCCGTCAACTTCTCCGGTATATTCAATATTGTTTGACACAGGAGCACCCTGAAGATAATTTACCCAGTACTGCTGGCCGTCTCCATTGGAAAGATACTCAATAAATTTCATTGCTGCTTCCTGCTGTTTGCAGTCTTTATTCAGGCAGATCATCACGTCCACACCGGAACTTCCCAGCATCTCCCCATTGTCAGACATTGCAGGGAATGGAGCCATTCCGATCACATCTCCTTTATTACCGATCTCAGTTCCCTGGATCTCAGAGTTAGAAGGTGATGTAGGACCCAGGTGCCAGGATCCTGTCATAAGGAACAGAGATTTTCTAGCAAAGAAATACTGATCACGGGCATCTGGATAAGTGGCCACACCGAGAGCTCCTTCTTCAAAGATGCCATCTGTGAACAGATTCTTCCATGCCTGCATAGTATCTACAAAGCACTGATCAGTCCACGGTCTGTCTCCAGCTTCTGCCTCATATACAGCGCCATCTTCAAATTCATTGGAAGTCTGAACAAACCAATCGGAATTGACCCAGTCATCCGCAGCACCTGCAGCAATACATACATATCCGTGTTCTTTTGCCTTTGCAGCGGCATCTTTCAGCTCTTCATATGTAGTAGGCACTTTGTCGATACCACACTCATCCATAAGCGTCTTGTTATACATAACCGTTGTCATACCGGCATTCAGAAGAGGCATTCCGGCGACTTTTCCGTCTTCTGTGGTACACTGAGCTACAGAATTTTGGTCAATATCCTCTTCCCAGCCTTCCCAGTACTGATCTGCTACCTCTTTCATGTCTGCAGAAAATTTTGCGTACTGATCCATCATGGCGCCGGTTGTCATACCGAACAGATCAGGACCTGTACCGGATGCCATTGCAACCTGGAGCTTTTCGAAGAAGTCATCCTGCTCTGTACGTGTGTAATCAATCTTAATATCCGGATTTTCTTCCTCAAATTTTTCGATCATTTCATCTGACTGATCTGTTGTAGGAAGCCAGGACCAGAATGTCAGTGTAACCTGTCCGTCATCAGATCCGCCGCTGCTTTCTTTACTCTCTCCACCGGATCCTCCGCAGGCTGTCAGTGAAGCTGTCATAAGAGCTGCCATCATCAGCGCCAGTATTCTTTTTTTCTTCATATGATATCCCTCCTTAAATTTTTTTGCTTTTCTGTATATATAGAGAATAAACTGTTTTTCCCCATTTCAAGACTCTATTTTTTTGTGTTTTAATTCAATTTTTTGTAACCTCATATTCCAGGACTGCCAGTCCTTCCAAAGAATATTCCCAGGAAGTATCTGTCCTGCTTTCCCATTTTCCTTCCTGTTTTCCATCTACAAGGAATATCTCCTCGGTTCCCCGTACGATATGTATAACAGAAAATACTTTTTCCATACTTTCCGCCAGGACTTTGCGCCCTTTATTTCCACAGAATGAAAGACAGTTCCTATGTCCTTCAGGCCTGACTTGGAGTATTTCCGTATAACATTCCCAGGGGCATTCTGGAATAAGCTTTAATGGCATTTCTTTTCCCTGTATTTCTTCTCCATCTGCAATGCATGGCGTAACCTGACAAATTCTCCCAAGCTCGCCCAGATTCCCGCCGGAAAGTCTTACTGTTCTTGTCATGGCGAAGCTATGCAGCGTTATAAGTGAAAAATGAGGCACTAATTCCAGAGTGCTTTCAAAAGGCGCTTTCCTGCTTATTTTCATAAGCTCTGTTTCATCTACGAAAACCGTATAATCCTCAAAACACTTTTCAATCTGAAACAGATGAGGTACTGTATAGTCATAGCCTTTCTCCAGAGGAACCTTACGGAGATATCTGGTAATACCTCCCCGGCACTCTACTGCCTGAAGTTCTCTACGTCCGCTGTGGACAATAAGTTCAAACCAGTTATTTTCATCTTGATATTCCAGAAGGATTCCCCATCTGGATCCATAATGGGCCTGCTGTCCAGAAACCCAGAGTTCTGTCTGATAAAAGTCTCCGCCTTTTGCCAGGGCGGTTCTTTTATCCGTCTGTATCTGAGACAGGCTCACTTCCGGAAGAGACGGTGCCTCACCGCCCCCTCTGGGACCCGGACATATCAAACGGTCACCGCTGAAATATAGGGGATCTATACACATTTCCCTCTGCTCTTTGTCTGGAAGTAGTTTTTCCTCCGCCCTTCTTCCATGATAAACGATCCAATCCTCTGTCAAATTAGGAGCCTTTGTCACTGTATTATGGCCTGTACCTTCCATTTTGTCATTTTTGCAGAGAAGGGGAGCCCAGGTACACGGATCGGGATATTTCTTCCATTCCATATCCAGAAGATCATCTCTGTTTTCCGCAACTGCCGTTCCCACAAAATAATCTACATTCCCATAAGCATTTGCAGAATACATCAGCCAGCAGCGGTTCCCATGAACCACATGAGCGGCCCCTTCAATGGTATACCAGTCTCTTCCATCTCCAAAGCGGTCCGCCTCGTAGATTTCCTGGGGAAGAGTGGGAAGGATCACTGCTCTGGGATTTCCTGAAAATTCTTCCGGTGTCTTCATTTCATCCACAAGGATACAGGTCCCTGTAATCCTCTCATCTGTACCGATCCAATTATTTACGGAATAGAACATATAGAGCCTTCCATTCCATTTAACTGGATGGGAATCGATAGAAAATTCTTCAAAAAATGTCTTCTTCCATTGAAATCCCTTCTCTGGATTCCTGGATACTGCCAGTTTCAGATGTTCCAGATGGCAATCCGACTGGTCAGAAGGAATATTCGAATAATACATATAAAATGTGCCGTTTTGATAGAATACAGAGGGTGCCCAGAAATCCTTGCAGGCTGGGTCTTCCAGTGCATATCCCCGGTCTTCCCAATTCACCAGGTCCTTCGATACACTGACCCGGACTCCTCTGGCATCTGTGGAATAGCAATAATATTTTCCGCACCATCTCAGAATGTACGGATCCGGATTTGTTCTTCTCTTTCCATCTGTAAAAGGTACCGGATTCCGGTATTCTCTCTTCATTTTCTTTCCTCCTATCTGATCATCCCTTTACGGCTCCTGCTGTAGCCCCTGCCACAAGGAACCTCTGACTTACAAGATACACCAGTATAGAGGGCAGAGCCAAAAGAATCATAACCGCATAGATCCTTGCCACATCTTCCGGACTCTGATATGTACTGGACATAAAGTACTGGGCAGCTAATGTTACCGGATAATTCTCCTCGCTTCTCATAACCAGCAAAGGCACAAGATAATCGTTCCAGGAATAAATAAAGGTAAGCACCAATACGTTAGCGATCATAGGAACGCTTAAAGGCACCATAAACACATACCAGATACGGAATCTTGACGCGCCGTCGATCCGGGCGCTTTCCAGCAGTTCATCAGGAATCGTATCAAAATAATTTTTGATCATCAGCAGCATCATAGGCGCATTAAAAGCAATCAACGGAATAATAACGCCTAAATGATGGTCTAAAAGTCCCATATTTTTAATAGTTGCAAAAAGAGGGCTTGTCACAGCCGCTACCGGTACTGCCAGACAGGCCAGGATAGCGCCGTAAATGATCCGACTTCCCGGAAATTTCATTTTAGAAAAAGCATAGGCCGCCAGTGCCGTGATCAGTGTAACTACAACTGCACTGGTAACAGCAATCGTCATACTGTTAAAGATAACACGGAAATAGTTTATCTTATCGTAATTAAGAACATAAGCGTAGTTCCCGAAACCATTGATTGTAAAGGATTTAACAACTGCGATAATCAGCGGAAGGATCCAGATCGCAGCAAAAATAAGAAGTACCAGATAGGTGCCTGCTATATTTCTTATCTCCCATTTTGCTTTCCTTTTTTTCTTCATTATTAATCCTCCTTCCCCAGTTTCACCTGAAGGAATGACATCACCATTGCGATGATCAGAATCGCAACACCGATTGATGCGGCTCCTCCGGCATTAAAGTCATTAAATGCCTTTTCATACAGATAGGTATTCATAACTGTTGTAGCTCTTCCCGGTCCTCCTCCGGTAAGCAGTTTTACCAGATCGAAGGTCTTCAGTGATCCTACGATACCTAAAATAATAAGTACATTGGTGGTGCCTCTCACCATTGGGAAAGTTACAGAAAAAGCGGTTCTCCAGAAACCCGCGCCGTCTATCTTCGCCGCCTCATAAACATCATCCGGAAGGGCCATTAGTCCTGCATAGTATGTGATCATGGAGAATCCCATCCACTGGAAAATATTGACCAGGATCACGGAAAACAGGGCTATATTCGGATCTCCCAGCCAGCTCATGGCCAGTCCGTCCAGATGTATTGCCCGGAAAAACTGGTTCAGAGAGCCATTGGTAGGATCCATAATGATCTTGAAAATTGCCGTGATAATTGAAGTAGCCATGGCGATCGGCATAAAATAGATCGCTTTGAAAATATTGGATCCGGGAAGCTTCTTTTTCAGAAGCACTGCCAGGATAAATCCCAGAAATGCCTGAACAAATACAGTTCCCACAAAGAAGATCAGGTTGTTGAGCACAGCAGTCCAAAAAGTCTGGTCTTTAATCATTTTTGCATAGTTTGCCAGGCCCACAAAACCGAATTCATCTGTCATTCCATCCCAGTCTGTAAAACTAACAAAAATCGTATCAATTATGCAGTAATACACCAGGACAAATGACAGCAGTAAAAGCGGCAGGATATAAAGATATGCTGCCCAGTCATTTTTCTTTTTAATTTTTTTCACTTATGATCACCTCCATTGAGGTCATTATAAGAAACTTCGTTATAAAAAAAGATAACACTTTTTTAAGAATTACTCTGTTTTTTTGCTGCAAATTCACTGGGGGTTACTCCTTCCATTTCTTTAAATACTTTAAAGAAATAGTTATAATTACGGAACCCAGACATCTCTACCACCTGCTTCATAGAAATCCCGCTGCGGATCAACAGACTTTTTGCCTTATTCACACGCTGCCGGTTCAGATACTCCACAAAACGCATACCTGTTTCTT
Source organism: Candidatus Blautia stercorigallinarum (assembly GCA_019112785.1). Classification (GTDB taxonomy): domain Bacteria; phylum Bacillota; class Clostridia; order Lachnospirales; family Lachnospiraceae; genus Blautia; species Blautia stercorigallinarum. Next base: position 63,410 of record DXIQ01000038.1, on the reverse strand, counting down.
TCTTAAATTCTCTGCTCAGATAGGTATAACTGATTCCTGTAATCTCTGCACATTTTTCAAGAGAAATATCATTTTTGGCAAAATTTTCTTTAATATATTCCAAAGCCTGGGATACTTGAAATGAATATGTTTTATCTTCATCAAAATAATGAATATGTTTTTCCAACAGATTCATTATCTTCATCTGGAACTGATCGAACTCTTCATATTCTTTCATTTCTTTTATGGCAGCTCTCTGTTCCGTCTCTGATATCACGGCATACTGCACCAGGAGTTCTGTAAGTCTCCCGCAGTTTTTTTGAACCATATCATAAGAAGATCTCTCTTTGCGCATAGTTTCAAATAAATTATCCCTGAGAGTTTCAATAAAGCTGCGCATACCGTTTTTAAGTTCAAACTCCAGCTGATCCCATAGATTTTCAGGAATCTGCCTTTCACTGTAGGATATCTTTTTCAAAAGCACAGAGGAAACGGTCCTGTTTCCGCCAAGATATAATTTATCCTTTAAAAGATCTAGAAGTTTTCTTCCTTCTGACACACTTTCCTCCAGTTCATTTCTCACTTCCCCTGTAATGATAGTCACGGTAATGTCCAGCATTCGCACAATCTGATGCTGAAGTCTCCGGACAAGATTGGTCAGTGTATTCAGCATAAAAAGAGTGCTTCTTTCTCTGCTGAAAGAAATCAGAAGAAGAATATGAGAACGTTTTGTGATGTAAAAAAGGTACTGGTATTTTCCGCCCAGCATCTGATTGACCATATCTATCACAGCCCGGCTAATATCGTGTCTGTACTCAGACTGATCCGCCCCATCCCAGAATTTATAGTCAGGGCTGATCGCTACCGGCACCATATTGGAACAGGTAAAGTCGATATCTCCTGTTTCAGCAAGTCTCTGTATCTGTTCCGCCGCAAATTCCTTTTCGTCAGTAATACAATAACCATTTTTATGTACGGCTTTTCCCTCATCGGGAATGATCCGGTATTTTTCCTTTACCTGATCCAGGGCCTGGATCAACCCTTCTTTATCCATCTCATGTTTCAGTATGTAATTAGCAGCTCCATTGATCAGGCTTCCCCGAACATAATTAAAATCATCAAATCCGCTTATCGCCACCACAGGCAGATACTCATCAATGATATGTATGCTCCTCATCAATTCCACACCACTCATTTCCGGCATCTGCATATCGCACAGAATAATGTCCGCCTGGTTTTTTCTCAGCCATTCCAGTGCCGTCTTTCCATTCTGGAAATCAGCCACAACCTCATAGATTTCACTGTCTTCCAGATATTTTTTTATAGTGTTGCGGGCAGTCAGTTCGTCATCTACCAATGCGATCTTTATTTTTGCCATGTTTCTTCCTCCTCTATGGCAGGGAGACGAAATATACACCGGGTATACTCTCCTTTTTTGCTTTCATATCTAAGACCGTATTCGGGACCAAAAAATAACTTGATCCTGTCATTTACATTCTCTACACCGATCCCGTTAAAAGAACGGCGGTCCTTTTCATTTTTTATAAGGATCCGGCTCAATTCTTCCTGGCTCATTCCTTCTCCGTTATCTTCCACGATGATCTCCAGTCTTTCTCCTACGCGTTCTGTATGTATCCGGATACACCCCTGCCTGGACAGATCCGAAGGCAGTCCGTGATAAAGGGAATTTTCCACCACCGGCTGAAGGATAAACCTGGGTATATAGAGATGTTCCGTTTCTTCATCGATCTCTTTGACTACATAAAAATCATAATTTCCACTATATTCCATAAGCGTAAGATAATGGTCTACATATGCAAGTTCATCTTTCAGACAGATCATATCTCTCTCCTGATGCATCACGCTCTGCAGCATGGAGTTCAGAGAGTTTACCAGCGGAACAATATTGTCCGCATGCTGTATCTTTGCCATCCATACTACATTATTCAGTACATTTGATATAAAATGTGGATTGATCTGAGCCTGGAGGAAAGCCAGCTCACTCAGGCGTTTTTTCTTTTCTTCTTCAGCTACCTGGTCCATGAGCTCCCGGATCCGCACAGTCATTTGATTAAAAGTTTCCCCCATTTCTCCAATCTCGTCCCGCTTCTTCACCTGATAGCATGCATTCAGATCTCCCTGGGAGATCAGAGACATACAATTTCTCAGATTGGTAATCTCTGTTGTGATCCTGGAGACATAAAAAGCAAAGACCAATCCTCCCAGTATCAGTATTGCCACCATAACAGCACCGCTTAAGGCAGCCGCATTCCAGATATCTCTGATATAAAAATCAGAAGGTATCCCCATTTCAAAATCCCATCCTACATCTTCTGCGGTAAAAGTATTCCATATATAAGCCTTTGCATTTTTCTCCTGTGTATTATTAGAAAAAATACTGGCTCCTTTTTCATTATTGACCCGGAAAACACTTCCTTTCGGAAGATTCACGGAAAACATTTTGTCAATAACCCCATAATCGAAATAAAGGACTACGTATCCAATCACATTTTCCTGCGCATCTACGATTCCCCGTACTGCAGGGACTACATAATCGCTGGAAATAGTAGATTTCAGCCCTTCTATATGCAGAGGATCCATCATGACCATAGAATACTTCAGCTCTTCCTGGTCCAGCTTCTGTATTTCCCGGTAGAGTTCCGCTTTATCCTGTATGATATAGCTTGTAGAAAATACACAGGAAGGATCTATTGCCACTGTAATCCCGGAAATATAATATTTATATCCATTCATGCTCTGTATATAATCCAAGATGATCCGTCGGTTCTCCAGATAAGTCTTATTCCACTGACCGTGGAGCATAAGATCCGAGCTTCTCATTTTTTCTGCCGGTTCAATAATATTTGTTTCATTTGTTGCGATCAAAGTCACCATGTACGAGGTGTCTGTCAGAAGATATTCAAAAGCGTGATAGGCATCCAGCATGGTACTCTGGGATATATTATTCAGATATGTACTTGACAGCCGTCTGCTGGTGCAGTACCACAATCCGGTAATGATGATCCCGCAGGACAGCAGGATAGCAGAAAGCGCTAACAGTATTTTTTTCTTTATTCTCATCTTTAAATCCTCCCTCACCCTATTATAAATTTGCTAAGGCAAGAAAGCAGTATATTTTTTATGCATTTACTCCATTTTTTTGTTCTGACAAAAACAATAGAGAATATTTTTCTGAAAACTGTATTTGACGAAACCTGCTTTTCCCTATACACTTAAAAGAAATATGGAATAAGAACGCTGGCTTATCCAGCAAGAAAGGATCGTTTACATCACTTATGAAACTCGCTCTATTTCCAACCTTAAAAAATTATAAAAAAGAATACCTGCCCAAGGACCTGTTTTCCGGGATCATTATCGCGGCAGTGTCTATCCCCATCTCCATGGGATACGCCCAGATTGCAGGGCTCCCGGCAGTTTACGGCCTGTATGGCTCCCTGCTGCCTATCCTGTTCTTCGCCCTGTTTTCCACCTCAAAACAGTTTATCTTCGGGGTGGACGCCGCTCCTGCCGCAATCGTAGGGGCCGCCCTTTCCACTCTGGGTATTTCCTTTGAAAGCAGCGCCGCCATGGAATATGTTCCGGCTATTGCACTCTTTGCCGGACTCTGGCTCCTGCTGTTTTACTTTCTCCACGCAGACCGGATCGTAGACTTTATCTCCACACCGGTCATGGGCGGATTTATCAGCGGCATTGCTGTGACCATTATCCTTATGCAGATCCCCAAACTTCTGGGAAGTCCTGCAGGGACCGGAGAGCTGATGGAACTTCTCCACCATCTGGCAGAGGCTGTCGCACATGTCAGCTGGCCCTCTCTGTTTCTGGGGCTTTTGTCTCTGGCAGTGCTGCTCCTGGGAAAAAGATTCATTCCCAGGTTTCCTATGGCTATAGCGGTTATGGCCGCCGGAGTGGTCCTCACCGGTATTTTCCATGTACAGGATTACGGAGTGGCTCTTCTGGATCAGGTTGACCCTGGCCTTCCAAGGTTTTTCCTGCCGGATTTTTCTCAGGTGGACCTTACCCAGGCTACCGGCCGGGGTCTGATGGTAGCTGTGGTCATTATGTCAGAATCCCTTCTGGGTGCCAATAATTTCGCTGCCAAAAACGATTATCCCCTTAATGACCGGCAGGAGATCCTGGCCTATGCGGCGGCTAATCTGGCCTCGGGAGTTGTGGGCTGCTGCCCGGTAAACGGCAGTATTTCCAGAACCTCCATGAATGACCAGTACGGCGGAAAGACCCAGGCCGTATCTCTTACAGCAGGCCTTGTCATGGGCGTCATCCTTCTGGGGGCCACCGGTTTTATCGGATATCTTCCCGTGCCTGTGCTGACCTCCATTGTGATCTCCGCTCTGATGAGCGTTGTGGAAGGACATCTTGCTGTGCGGTTGTTCAAAGTCAGCAGACAGGAGTTCTTTATTTTCATGGCTGCCGGAGCCGCAGTCCTGTTTCTGGGAACTATCTACGGCGTAGTAGTTGGGATCCTTCTGTCCTTCGCGGCGGTGATCCTCAAAGCCACAAATCCGCCCCGGTATTTCCAGGGAATGGTTCCGGGAAAAGAAGATTTTTATGATCTGGGAAAAAACCGTTTTGCCTATCCGGTAAAGAATGTACTGATCTACCGGTTCAGTGAGAATCTTTTCTTTGCCAATATTAAAATTCTCCAGGAGGATATTGAAAACAGCCTGCAAAAAAACACGAAAGCCGTGATCCTTAACGCAGGAGCCGTCAACAGTCTGGATATCACTGCGGCGGACGGATTGGAAAGACTGGCAGAAAGTCTGAAAAAGAAGGGGATCCGCTTCTATATCACGGAGCATGGAGAAAATATCAATGAACAGATGCGCAGTCTTGGTATCGGAGGGCTGATCAAAGAGGGAATGGTGCGCAGGACCATCGTATCTGCTCTTCATGATCTGGGGCTGAAAGAACCCTTCCCTCTGGATATCCCGGAAAGAGATATGGAAATGCTTCACAAAAAGCACTTTTACTCCCTTACTCCGGAAGAAGAAAATTCCCTGGAGGAATTTGCCTGGGTATTCGGCCCGGATGCGGTAAGAGAAATAGAGAAGCAGGTAAAATATATTGTAGAACAGATTCACGGAATTTCCGACCTTGAAAAGCTTTCGGAGGCAGGTCTGGAAGAAAAGCTGGATTTCTGGCATTCTCTGGGTCCTCTTGATGAGGATGAACTTCTCCGGAGACTGGAGCTTCATATTGACGATCTTCCCCCTCAGGTAAGGGAAAAAAGCCCTCTTGTGCTGAGCCTCATCGAAAGAAGGCGTCGGCTCCTCCGGGCCAGACTTTTAAAAGAACATCCCCATGTACGGGAACATCTGGAACAGAAACAGGAGATCCTGGAACGGCGGCTTGAAAAGCAGAATCCCGAAGGCCTGCGGAAGCTCCACAGACTGGAAAAGGATTCTCATATTTAAATTGAAAAATGACAAATATCCCCAGGTCCTCAAAAATGTCAGAGTCCGGGGCTATATGATCGGTATTGAATACAGGCAAAATAAAGAGGATGAATCCGTGTAGTTTTAGCATAATTTCCTTATAAATACGGAACGAAGAGAAAGGTGGTTAACGTTAGCCATCTTTTTCTTTTTAAATAAATGTTTCTATTTCATCTGTCAATCTGTGTCGAAAAATACTTTTTATCAGTTATAATTGTTAAAATCTTCCTTATTTTCTTGAATTTTCATCATATCTGTGATATCATAAAACAACTCCAGAAGGGAGGCTGATTCTTATGATTAAACGTGAAGCCTATATGAGCCGTATCCGTCCTTTCATCGGAAACGATCTGGTAAAGGTCCTGACTGGTATCCGTCGAAGCGGCAAATCGGTCATGCTGGGCCTGATTCAAGAGGAACTGTGCGCCTCCGGCGTGGACAGCGGCCAGTTTATTTCTATCAACTTTGAGAATATGAGCAACGCCCATCTCTGCACCGCCACAGCACTCCATGATGAGATCATACGCCGGGCAGCGGAAATCAAAGGCAAAGTCTATCTTTTCTTTGATGAGATCCAGGAAGTGGACTCCTGGGAAAAATGTATCAATTCCTTCCGTGTGGAACTGGACTGTGATATCTATATCACCGGCTCCAATGCCAGGCTGCTTTCCGGTGAGCTGGCGACTTATCTGGCCGGGCGGTATGTGGAATTTGTGATCTATCCATTCTCCTTTGCGGAATTTCTCGAACTGTACCGCACTGTTTACCCGAATGCCGATATCCGCCAGTGCTTTAGCAAATATCTGACCGTCGGCGGTATGCCCTACCTGTCCAACCTTCGCTATGACGAAGCAGCCAGCCGTCAGTATCTACGGGATCTGTTCAACTCCGTGGAACTCAAAGATATCGTCAAGCGAAATAATATCCGGGATGTAGATATGCTGGAGCGGATCGTTGCCTATGTAACATCCAATATCGGCACCACATTTTCCTCCACCGCTATTTCCAAGTATCTCAAAAGTGAAGGACGATCCGTATCTCCGGAAACAGTACTGAATTACATCAAAGCCTGCACTGACGCCTTTCTGTTCTACCAGGTGAAACGGCAGGACTTACAGGGCAAGAAGATACTCACCGTCAACGAAAAATACTATGTGGCCGATCATGGTATCCGGGAAGCAGTGTTCGGCGGCAACATGCGGGATATTAACCTGGTTCTGGAAAATATCGTCTACATGGAGCTCCTGCGCCGGGGCTATACTGTTACTGTGGGCAAAGTAGGCGGCAAGGAGATTGACTTCGTATGTGAGGACCAGGGAAACAAACTGTATATCCAGGTGGCTTACCTGCTGGCCTCGAAAGATACCATCCAGCGGGAGTTCGGCGTCTATGACCGTGTCCGTGACAATTTTCCAAAGTACGTTGTCACTCTGGATGAATTTGATATGAGCCGCAACGGGATCAAGCACCGTAATATCCGGGACTTTCTGCTGGAAAGTGAATGGAACTGATTGCAATCATGAAACTCTCTCTATTTCCAACCTTAAAAACTATAAAAAAAGAATATCTGCCCAAGGACCTGTTTTTCGCCCTGTTTCCCACTTCAAAGCAGTTTATCTTCGGGGTGGACGCCGCCCTTTTCACCCCGGTTATTTTATCTCTATAATACTGGTGGTTCCAAAGATACCCGGTCCTACAAGAACCGGCTTGCACTTCGTCCAGGAAAAATATACCTCATACTTTTTACAAAGTTACCGGATCTTTGAGAGATAAAAAAGACATTCACTTTTACTTTTTTCATTTCTTCTTTTGCTGTCCCCTGTATCAACCTGACATTTTTGCATACTTTTTGTTCTTACAGTTTTCTCTCTTTTTTTTATGCCAGATAACATATTGGCTGTTTTCCATGGCCATCACTCTCTCCACTGGAACCGGTCTGAAAAATGGTTTTTTCTGATATATCAGCCAGGGAACTGCATAAATCACCAACACACCAAACATTACAAGGCACAGGCCGTACACGCCAAATCTTGTGGCATTATCCTCTGCAATATGCCAGATCATCCAGGCTGTGCCTAAAATACCGATAACCGGGATCACAGGTCCTCCAGGCACTTTAAAATTCCTTGGAGCCTTAGGAAGTCTCTTTCTCAAAATTAATACATCAATATGTACCAGTATATAAGCCAGCATAAGTATAACGCTGGCACTTAAAATCATAAAAGAAAGTTCACTTGTTGAAGAAAGCCCTGTAATATTAATTACCAGCATACCTCCGCCGATGATCAGAACAGAAATCCAGGGAATCCCATTTTTATTTCTTTTCATAAATAGCTCGGGAAGCAGCCCTATCTTTGCCATTCCGGCAGCAATATTAGCAAGGCCCGCAATATTAGAGTTAACCGTACTTACAACTGCAAGAATCGCTACAACTGCCATCCATATTTTCCCCGGGGTTCCCAAAAGCAATGTTCCATAAAGAATATGTGGAGAGGATGAAGCTGCCAGTCCAGCCCAGGGTGTATAATTTTTAAATCCCAGAACAAGGATTGACTGCATGACCAGAATCAGTATCAGGCTGAGGATCATCCCAAGAGGCACATTTCTCTTTGCATTTTTCACCTCTTTGGATATAGGTATCACAAATTCGCTGGCAATAAACATAAAAAATGCCAGGCCGCACATATTGATTATGCTGTTAAAGTCTCCTGCTACTACGCCCGGTTGCTCTACGATTTTCCCGGTTCCAAGTCCTAATGCTCCTATAACCCCCAAAAAAATAAGGAAAAAAATCAATCCATAGGCAACAATGTTCTGGATCTTCGCGAAAAGATCAATACCTTTTAAATTGATCAGTACTAAAAAGATTAGGATTATCACACAATATACTGTTGATGGCACCGGCGATTGAGGAAAAATCGTCAGTATCGTATTTCCAAACATCGCACATTCCACACTGGCAACCATAGTATTTCCTATAAGATAGCCTCCTGTCATGATAAGAATTGTCAGAAAAGGTCCTACACAGGCCAGAGTATACTGGGCCAGTCCTCCGGTAAGATCCGGCATCAGAGCATTCAGTTCTGACATAGAAAAGGCTGCAAAACAATTCAGCGCGCAAGCCAGAGCCATAGACAAAATAAAGGGAGTTCCTATAGTCCCGGCTCCCTGTCCCAGAGATAAAAGACAGCTTGTCGCTATGATAACGCCTACTCCCGTAGCAATCACACTAGGCAGTCCGAGTTTTTTCTTTTTTTCCATATCTGTTTCTCCTTCCGTTAATAAAGAGCGTCTTTGTCTTCCTCTCCGGTACGTATCCGGATAATATTGTTTACCGGCGAGACAAAAATCTTTCCATCGCCTATATGTCCTGTATATAGTCCCTTTTTTACAGTATCCAGGACTTTCTCCAATTTGCTTTTTTCTATAACCATCATGATCATCTGTTTAGGAAGCAGTTCGATCTCACTATGGATATCATCTTCGTATTCCGGTGTTCCCCTCTGGACTCCGCATCCCATGACCTGGGTTACTGTCATTCCGGTAACGCCGACCTTCGTAATGGATTTCTTTAATTCCTCCAGCTTTGCTCCGGCTGTAATAACTTCAACTTTAACAAATTCCATATCTCCTTAACCTCCTGTTGATAGAAAAGGCGTTTTGAACCTCTTATCCCGGATCAAAACGCCTTCGTTTTATCTATGAATACATTTCTTTTACAATATCTTTTGTTGTCTCAATAAAATCTGTAATGTCCTGATCTGACATGGGAAGAGTCAATCCCAACTGTCCTCTGTGTACCGGCAGGAATCCCCGTACTGCGATTTCTAATGCGAAAGTCTGCATCTTCTGACCATCTGATTTTGTCCAATAATCCCGGTGGGTATGTATCCTCTGTCCCATCTCTCTGGTAAATGCATACCCCAGCACAGAAGACTCTCCGAAAACAATAAAGGGGATCTTTTCCTTTAACGCCCATGTATTTAATTCCTTCTTGATCCTGTCTCCCATTCCGTTAAGTCTCTCATAAGCCGCATCATCCAACTGCTTTAAAGTAGCGATTCCTGCTGCACAGGCAAGTCTGTGTCCGTGATGGGTACCGGACATCTGAACTTCATTACGAGCGGCAACATCCATTACTTCAGCAGAGCCTCCCACCATTCCCAATGGTATCCCCCCTCCTATGGTTTTTCCGGAGATGGTCAAATCAGGCTTTACATTATATTTGCTTTGAAATCCTCCCTTATATGCCCGTATCATAATTGTCTCGTCAAAGATCAGCAGGATTCCCAGTTCCCGGGTTACTTCCCGGATACGTTTTACAAATTCCGGATCCAATGTCACGATTCCTCCTGATCCTGACTGAAGCTCCATAACTACACAAGCCAATTCATCTGCATGCTCTCTGATCAGCTTTTCACTAACTTCAATATTATTTTGTGTCAGCAGGATAACATCTTCTGCTCTGTTTGCAGGGATTCCTTCCGATTCCGGAAGGGGTACAATATGTTCCAGATCATCCCCCGCCTTAGCAGCATCCGGATGGGCAGAAAAAGAAAAATCATCCAAGAATCCATGGTATCCTCCTTCCATTTTTGCTACCTTATCTCTACCTGTGTAAGCTCTTGCAATCCTTAAAGCTCCTACACATGCTTCCGAGGCAGAGCAGAAAAATTTCACTTTTTCTATGGAATCAATCCGTTCACAGATCATTTTTGCCAGTTCAATTTCTTCCTCTGTAGGATTGCCGATAGAATATCCTTTTTTCATAGTATCTATAATGGCTTGATCCACTTCTTTATTCTGATATCCCAGAATGCTCACAGTAAAATTATTATTAAAATCCAGAAGTTTTTTTCCATCTACTGTGTATACATAAGCGCCTTCGGCCCTGTCTACATATATGGCATGTGGACCATAATTAAAACTTCTTCGGCTATAGGATCCGGGAATATATTTACTGGCCCGAAGACTCATTTCTCCGGATTTTTTAAAAGTATTTAAATAATGTTCCAGACTTTCTTCATATGTAAGCGTCATACCTCTTTCCTCCTTTTAGAAAATCAAAAGAGCGCTTTCCATAACCTTTCAGTTATCTCAAGCGCCCTTGCTTATTACTTCTATTGTTGAATGGAAGTATAGCAGGCCCGGACAGGGTTTACAATGTTTTAAAAAATAAAAAAAGTCTGTATTTTTGTGAAAAATTACAAATCCTCTACACTGTATCCAGTATCTGCATCATACGCCGGACTTTAAAGGCCGTTACCAGATCTGTGATAACATTGATATTTTTCAGACTTTTCCCCAGAATTTTCTCGATCTGATGAAGCCGATATCGCAGTGTATTTTCATGGATAAATAATTCTTCTGCGGTTTTTAATTTATCACATTCATTTCGGAAATAGCACTCTAGTGTGGAAAACAGCTGGGAATCATTTTTCGAATCATACTGCCATATGCCCTGAAAAATACCGGTGCAGTATCTTTCAAAAACCGCCGGATCCTTCAACTCATATAACAGGCCGTAAATTCCCAGATCCTCATACAGCAGTAGATTTTCCCTGTATTTTTTTACTGTTTCAATCATATCATATGTGCGAAGGGCTTCCTGCAGGCCGTACCTGCTGTCTTCAAGAGCATATTTTATGGTGCCGCATCCTATCTTAATTTCCTTCTCAATTTTCTCCCCGTCATGATATAGCTTTTTAATTTCTGAAATTCCTGTCCTATTCTCCGGCAGTATCCCTATGAGCAGACCCTCCCAGATGGTAGTCAGATATATGTTATATTTTTCATGAAATAAATTTTCTATATCTGCCAGAAATCCTTCTCCGCTGTTTTTATCTGTGAATCCCAGAAGTAACACCCGGTATTTTTTCCCATAATCCAGAGAGGAAATCCTGGATAGAAAAGACATATCCAGACGTTCATATCGTATATCTGAAAACAGTACCTGTTCTGTAATACCATGAAAAATCAGATTGTGTTCTCTGCCCTCAGTTATGAGTTTCTGCAATTCTTCTTTTCCTATACTATGATTTAATTCCCTGTAAATCTTCTGCTTATCATTTCCCATAGTAAAATCTCCCTAAAACCGACAGTTACTCTATCAGTTTATCACAGACTTTACCATCATACTATAAAAGTACAGGGAATTTTTCTCTATTCTTCTTTTGGCCCCGGAATACATCCCGGCATGGTATAGCTCCAGGGTTTCTTCTGGAAACTTAAAGTTGCTCCGCCGGTCACATCAACAGTCTCTCCCACCATATAATTGGACATATCTGTACACATGGCAAATACAGCAATGGCCACTTCATCAGGATTCATGGCTGTAGGGGTATCTTTTGCAAGCGCCATCTGCTCCTGGATAAGCTCTGTTCCGTAGTAGGCAGCGGCTTTTCCTGTATTGGTCAGAGCCCCCTCAGACACCATACCACCCGGCGCTACACAGTTCACTGTGATCCCGTACTGCCGCAGTTCCTTTGCCACTCCCATGGTCATGCTGGCAACGGCTCCTTTCGCCGCATTATAATGACTCATCATACCGATTCCGGCCACGTCGCTGGAATGACGGGCTGCGGAAGAGGTGAATATGATCTTCCCTTTTACCTTATTGCGCACCATGGAGCGGGCTGCTGCCTGGGCCATGAAATATTCTCCTTTTAAGTCTGTATTCATGACCTTGTCATATTCTTCCTCCGGCATATCCAGAAATGAAAACATACTCCATGTAGCCGCATTGGCCACCAGGATATCTACTTTTCCATAGGTCTTTTCTGTAAATTCCACAGCCTTATAACAGTCGGAAACCTTTGTCACATCCGTCTGGCACCAGGTAACCTCTCTTCCTCGGCTGCGGAATTCCTCCTCTGCCTTCTTCCCCTTTTTCTCATTTCGGGAAGCGATGACAACCTTCACTCCCGCCTCGCTTAAGCGGTTGACTACATTGTAGCCCAGTCCGGAAGCTCCTCCGGTAACGATAGCGGCTTTCCCCTTCATATTGTTGATAAAAATATCGCTTAAACTCTGGACATTGGAAACATTTCCTGCAGCCATATTTGCGATCATTTCCGGTGTAATCTGCATCTGTTTTTCTTTCTCCATAAAATTCTCCTTTCGTTCCATATACTGAAAATTCGGTATTTTATTTTGTTCTTTCTTCTTTTATAATAAAAAATATACTAAAAATTAGGTATATACCTGCCATACTATGAATAGGAGGCTATCTGCAATGAATGCTGAAATAACAGACATCACCTATGCCTTTCCTAAATTGGAACATGTAGACCCTTCTGTCTATATCGATGCCTATAATCTGATCCTGGAGTGCAGCCAGGCTCACAGTCCCAGAAGCTTTGCCATCAAGCTTCTGGACCTGATGTCCAAAATGTGTTCCTATGATGAGGCTATGGTATTTTTCCTGGATGTGAACAAGAAAATCTCCGGAAAGTACACCATACATATCCAGGACAAGTGGCTTGACGAATACATGAACTACTATCTGACCCAGATTGAGTTTCCTGAGGAATTCCGTATTTATCAGGATATCCGGGAAAACACTTTGAACCAGAGCTTTTCCAGGATCATCAACTGGTCAGAAGTGCCGGATTCTGAATTTCTCACAAATTATATCAAAGCCAGAAAGCTGAAATATTCCTGGGGCTTCTGTTTTTTTGACCTGAACGGCACCTACCGGGCTGTTTTTTCCCTGGACCGCACCCGGAATGAATTTTTCTCAAAAATCGAACAAGACCGGCTGAATCTGGCCCTGCCTATCCTCAATAACATGTATCGGAACTTTTTCTATCAGGGAACAGATTTTAATCCTCATGAGAACCAGTCCGGCTGGAGCAAATACAGCTTTACCAAACGGGAAACCGAGATCGTAAACCTGCTCTGTCAGGGTATGAGTATCCAGAATATCAGCTCAGCTCTGTATATTTCCAAAAACACCACTTATAAACATATTGCCCATATTTATGAAAAGGCCCATGTTTCCACGCAACAGGAATTGCTTTTCAAGATCATAAGCCAGACCGAAAACTGATGGATAAAAAGAACCGGAGCGGTCTCCCCCTTCCGGCTCTTTTTATCAGGCGGGAAGGATTGTCCCGCCTGGACTCGCTCTTTCTTTTCTGCTGCGTATCTTAGAAGTTATCCATCATGGTGTTGAATTTTTCCAGTTCTTCCGGATCCATATGATAACCGTTCTTTTCCTCCGGATAAGCGCCGGTACGGACATCATTTGCCCATGCAGCGTAAGCCTGGCACAGGAACGGCATCAGCTGGGCATAAGTCTTTGCGTGGGAAGCCGGCTTTGGCATCATGCCGAAAGTATCCATATCCACCATTTCGGAACCGTCACATGGGGCTCCTGCTGCAATGGATACTACCGGTACTCTCAGTTTCTTGGCAATGGCTTCTGAAACTTCCATAGGAGTCAGCTCAATGGTCATGCCGCCCATGCCGTTTTCCTGATATTCATATCCCCATTTGAAAATACGGAAAGCATCCTCAGCGGTACGGCCAACCTTTTTATATCCTGTAGCGTTGGTCTGCCATCCTGAAATAGCACCGATATGTCCGTAAGTAGGTACATAATTGTCGGACATAAACTTCAGGACGTCATTGGTAACTCCCATAGGAAGCATGGAGTCTGCTCCGTCAAATACCCATTCAGCGCCCCAGCGGACAGCAAGAGATTTATCCGCATAAGTAGCTGCCGGCATGTACCAGTTAATGTGGATGATACTGGTATACTCACGGTATTTCTGGATGGTCAGGGAACCTGTAAGAAGTTCATCCTCAAGCCGCGCGGAACTTCTCAGGCTCAGTATGGACGGAGTACGAAGGATATCGCAGTCTGCCAGTTCTGCGGCCATACCAAAAACAGGGCCGAGTTCGGCCGGACACATCTGTACGATCTTTTCTCCGTTATCTTTTTTCTTCTGAAGAAAAGCCAGGGATTTCCTGCTTTTTGAAGCGGTTGACATCTTAATATTTTTTTGTTCTTCCATGTAATTTCCTCCTTTTTATTATTCACGGGTATTCTGCTATGATTTCATAATATCCTGAAACGCCCAAAAGTAAAATACTGAATTTTTAGTATTTTTCACCTATTATTCTTTTTAATTTTATTTTGTTTCTATTTATTAATACTAATTTTATCCATTTTAATACTCATATTTAAGTATTGTTTCACAAATATTTTTTCTCTATAATAATGGATAATGGCGGTTTTTATATTCCCGCTGGATATTTTCCGCCATAAAGACCGAAATACTGCTTAACATAAGGAGGTTTTCCATATGAACATTACAGATGATATGGACACCTGGCTGGGCCTGATGGCCGGCGTAGATGTCCTGGCTGACTCTATTAAATATACACTGGGACCTGAAGGACGGAATGTTGCCATGCACCAGAAAGCCGGCCTGAGAGGAGCCGACTATTCCGATGCTCCTCAGCCGGGAGCTCACATACTGGTTACGAACGACGGCGCCACAATAGCCCGGAGCCTGATCCTGAAAGAGCCTCTGAAAAATATGGGTGTTCAGCTGCTGAAAGAAGTCGCGGCAAGGACCAACGATTCTGCCGGTGACGGCACCAGCACTACCGCCCTGCTGACCCAGGTCCTTCTCCATGAGGCCTTCCACGCAGCTGCTGCCGGAGCCAATCCCCTGGCGGTGCGCAGAGGCATGAAACAAGCCGCAAATATTGTTCTTGAGGAACTGAAAAAAATGGCGGTTCCTGTAAAAACTTCTCAGGATATCGCAAAAGCCGCTTCCATCTCCTGTCAGGACGAAGAGCTGGGCCGTATGATCAGCGAAGCTTTTTCTGCTGTAGGACTGGAAGGAGTTATTAACGTAGACGAATCTCAGAGAGCAGAAACCACTCTGGAAATCCAGGAAGGGATCGTCTTTGACAGGGGCTATACAGACCCTGTAATGTGTACAGATAAAGAGCAGCAGATCGCTGAACTGCAGGATCCCTATATTCTCCTCTGCGATAATACCTTTACCGATCCTCAGGATCTGATCCCTTATCTGATCCTGGCTGCAGAGGACGGACATCCCTGTCTGATCATCTCGGAGGGAGTAAAGGATAAGGCACTAGGGCTTATTATGCAGAACCGGATAGAGGGAGATATGGATATTGTCTGTGTCAATGCGCCGGAATATGGAGAAGGACGGCGCTGGCGGATGGAAGACCTGGCCCTTCAGACCGGGGGCGTTTATATCACCGGTGAGCTGGGCTTTAATATCAGAAAGGTAACCCGGGAAATGCTGGGCACTGCCCATTATGTTAAAGTAACCGGAAAACAGACTATGATCACAGGCCCCGGAGGCGACCCGGAAAAGATACAGAAACGTATTCAGGAACTGCGGTATCTTTCTGAGCATACAGATTATGACTTTAACCGGAACCGTTATAAAGAGCGTCTGGCTAAATTTGTCTCCGGAGTGGCCTATATCCATGTAGGAGGCCAGACCGAGCCGGAAATCTGGGAACGGAAAATGCGGGTGGAAGATGGCGTCTGCGCCGCCCGTGCCTCCTGTGAGGAAGGGATCCTTCCAGGCGGCGGCGTTGCTCTGCTGAATATCGCCCCCAAGATAAAAGCCGCCGGAGATACGTTAACTGGAGATGAACGTTTTGGCTTTTTGGCTGTATACCAGGCTCTGAAAGCCCCTGCCCGCCAGATCCTGGATAATGCAGGATTGGACGGGGCCTTCATAACGGAAAAGCTTCTGGAGGAAGAGCCTGGAACCGGATACGACATCAATACGGAAAGATATATCAACATGGCAGCCGCCGGCATTGTGGATTCTGCCAAAGTGACCCGTCTGGCCTTTGAAAATGCTTTATCCGCAACCGGGACTATCGCTACCGCTGCAGCCGGTATTTCCGGAAAGAAAAAATCAGAGGGAGGTTCAGACTGATGAATAAAGAAGAACAGATCCGCCGCTTTATAATGGATTATCCTATAGAAGTACCCCGGCAGGCTCTTGAGAATGAGCTGAATTATATACGTCTGGAGATGCGGCACCGGATGCGTTATGACACTCTTACCGGAGGTCCTCACCATTTTGACGCCGACGGGGAACTGGAACAGATGGAGGATGAACTCCGTCAGGCTGCGTACTATGAGGCGAAATATGATCTGGTGATCAAGGATATCATCGCCCGTGAAAATTTTTCCGTAACCCGCCGGGAACTGGAAGAAGAAGCTGCTGCCATGGCCCAAAGGCAGAACAGTACAGTAGAGATGGTATACCGTTTCTTCGGAGAGGATCTTGCCATGCTGGAAAAAGACCTGAAACGCAGAAAAGCAGAACAATGGATCTGTGAAAAAACCCGATAAAAACCTTCAGGGAATGATTGCCGTTCTCCTCCAAACATGGTATATTAGTAGTACCGATTGTGATTATTTCACAAAAAAACTATAATGAAAATAGTAGGAGTGGTAAAAATGTATCAGGAAGAGTACAAGCGTTGGTTAAACGCAGATCTGGAGGATGCGGATTTAAACCCGGAATTATCCCGGATCGAAGGAAATGATGATGAGATCAAAGAACGTTTCGCAGTGGCACTGAAGTTTGGTACAGCCGGACTTCGGGGCGTATTAGGCGCAGGAACAAACCGTATGAATATCTATGTAGTGCGTCAGGCTACACAGGGACTTGCCAACTGGGTTAAGACGCAGGGCGGCACACAGACTGTTGCTATCAGCTATGACAGCCGTCTGAAAAGTGACGTATTTGCCAAAAACGCAGCCGGAGTACTGGCAGCAAACGGCATTAAGGTAAGAATCTACGACGCATTAATGCCTGTTCCGGCCCTTTCCTTTGCCACAAGATATTATAACTGCAACGCAGGTATCATGGTAACAGCCTCCCATAACCCTGCAAAATACAACGGTTACAAAGCTTACGGTCCTGACGGCTGCCAGATGACCGACGATGCAGCCGCTATTGTATATGACGAAATCCAGAAAACAGATGTACTTACAGGTGCAAAATATATGTCTTTTGCTCAGGGTGTTGAGGAAGGATTTATCCGTTTCGTAGGAGATGACTGTAAGAAAGCTCTTTATGAAGCTATCGAATCCAGACAGGTTCGTCCGGGTCTGTGCAAGACAGCCGGCCTGAAACTGGTATACAGCCCTCTGAACGGTTCCGGTCTGGTACCTGTAACTCAGGTATTAAAGGATATTGGCATCACTGACGTTACCATCGTTCCTGATCAGGAATATCCAAACGGCTACTTTACCACCTGCAGCTATCCGAACCCTGAAATCTTCGAGGCTCTGGAGCAGGGCCTGAATCTGGCAAAAGAAACCGGCGCAGACCTGATGCTGGCAACTGACCCGGATGCAGACCGTGTAGGTATCGCCATGAAGTGCCCGGACGGTTCTTATGAACTGGTAAGCGGAAATGAAGTAGGCGTACTCCTTCTGGACTATATCTGCGCAGGACGTATTGAGAAAGGCACTATGCCTGAGAAAGCAGTAGCTGTAAAATCTATCGTTTCCACTCCACTGGCAGATGCAGTAGCTGAACATTACGGCGTGGAACTGAGAAGCGTTCTTACAGGCTTTAAGTGGATCGGCGATCAGATCGCACAGCTGGAAGCTGCCGGAGAAGTTGACCGTTTCATCTTCGGATTCGAGGAAAGCTACGGATACCTGGCAGGTCCTTATGTCCGTGACAAAGACGCCATCATCGGCTCTATGCTGATCTGTGAGATGGCAGCTTACTACAGAAGTATCGGAAGCTCTCTGAAACAGAGAATGGAAGAGATCTACGCACAGTACGGCCGGTACCTGAACAAGATCGACAGCTTTGAATTCCCCGGATTAAGCGGCATGGACAAGATGGCCGGTATCATGGAAGGTCTGAGAAAGAATCCTCCGGCAGAAATCGCAGGATACAAGGTTGTAAGCGTAACCGACTATACAAAACCGAAAGAAACCGGACTTCCTTCCGCCAATGTTCTCATCTACAAACTGGAGAACAAAGAAACTGTTATCGTTCGTCCTTCAGGAACAGAGCCAAAGATCAAAGTATACTATACAACCCTTGGCAAAGACCTGGCCGAAGCTCAGGCTGAGAAAGATAAACTTTCTGAAGCAATGAAGCCGATCATGGCATAAAAACAGATAAAATTATAATGCTTTTAAACAAGCGGCAGATATATCCTGGAAACTGCCTATTGTCATGAATAACAGGCGGTTCGCAAAGCGGACCGTCTGTTATTCTCTTTATCCGAAACATCCAGAACAGGAAAATCCGAATGTCTGGATCCCGACCCGTCTTCACTCTACGGCCTAAAATCCAAATATCCTGATTCCGACCGTATAATTCGTCTCCTCTCTACGGCAGAAAATCCAAATATCCCGATTCCGACCGTATGATTTGACTCCTCTCTACGTCAAAAAATCCAAACATCCCGATTCCGACCGTATAATTCGTCTCCTCTCTACGGCAGAAAACCCAAACATTGCGATTCCTACCATACAACCCAACTCCTCTCTACGGCAGAAAGTAAGGAAATGGTAATCTCGACGGTACGATTTAAAAAATTCTTCTCCGCCTCAATGATATTATAACCTTTCCTATCCTATTTCCACTCTTGACATTTTTTCCGGATGTGTATATCATAAAGTCCGGTTAAATTACATAAGATTGATAACAAGGGGAGCTTGTGCCACAGGCTGAGAGGAAGTTGTAAGCTTCGACCCATAACCTGATTTGGATAATGCCAACGTAGGGATGCGTTCTTTTACTACAGCCCTTTTGTTTTCAGTCTTGGGAACAGGAGGGATTTTTTATGTTTCAATTTCTTGTTAATGCAGAAGGAGGACTGACTACCGCCGGATATGTACTCTGCGTTGCTGCAGGGATCATCCTTTTTGTAGTTGCTCTTATCTTTGCAGGCAGGATTTCAGAAAAGAAAAAGATGGGAACCAGACAACTTGTATTCTGCGCCATGGCTATGGCTCTGGCATTTATCACATCTTATCTGAAGCTGTTTAATATGCCCTGGGGCGGAAGCGTGACCCTGTGCAGCATGCTTTTCATTGTCCTGGTAGCAAACTGGTATGGCCCGAAAACCGGAGTCTTAGTAGGTCTGGCATACGGCATCCTGCAGTTTATCCAGGAGCCTTATGTGCTTTCATTCTTCCAGGTATGCTGCGACTATATCCTGGCTTTTGCAGCTCTGGGCATAGCAGGATTCTTTGCAAAGAGCAAACACGGTCTGCTGAAAGGCTACATAGCTGCCGTTATTGCAAGAGGCGCCTTTCATGCCCTGGGCGGTTACCTCTACTGGATGGACTATATGCCGGATAATTTTCCAAAGGCACTTACCAGCATATATCCCATTGTATACAACTACAGCTACCTGCTTGTAGAAGGGATCATTACCGTGATCATCATTTCAATCCCTGCAGTGTCCAAGGCACTGAACCGGGTAAAACAGACAGCTCTGCAGTAAAGTTCATAAATCGTCGCAAATATTTTGCGACCCAAAGAAGGCCACAGGACCGGGAATCTGGATTTCCCGGTCCTGTTTTCTCTTTATATTCCCTTCTACGCCGTTATGATCTCTGTCAGCACTCCCAGCAGCTCCGGATCCAGTTCCATAGCCTGAAGCTGGGACAATAATATGGTCTTATCTTCTCCTTCTCTGATCATCTGATAAAGAATGTCTTTCAATACAAATTCAATCTCTGCCTGATTCAGGAAGTCAAAAGCACAGGCGGCAATATCATTTTCTTTCTCTTTGATATCTCTCAGGAGAATGCGGATCTCCTTGGCAGGATCCTGTTCTCCCAGATCACAGCACAGGCTGGCGTTTTTTCTGTCATAAGTGATCTCTCCCAGGCTGCTTTCCCCTGCTTCCAGGATCCTCACTGTGGTTTCCGGGAAACCTTCCCAGGAAAGCTCTGCTGCCGCTTCTGTCTGACAGGGCTCTATGCCATGGAAGATCACTTTCCAGTTTCTCTTCTCGGGCAGAAGTTCCCGGTTTCCCTGGGGCGCTTTAATGACCAGCTCTGCCGTCTTCTCCTCGCTGTTCCAGGAAAAGGTTACAGGAGTCTTTACAAAACTGCCTTTTTTGTAATCTTCTGTTTCATTGTCATCTTCGTAGAGAAGGAAACTTCCCTCTCCTCCCGGATATACATGGAGACACATCTTTATCGGGTTTTTCTGGATACTCTCCAGTTCCTCTGTCATAGGAATAATGGCCCCTGCTTTTACCAGCACCGGAAAAGAAGACAGTCCCCGGTACATATTCATCATTCTTCCGCCCCGGTATCTCATGCCGGTAAATACATCATACCAGGTTCCTTCCGGAAGCCAGACTTTTACCTTTCCTACATTCAGACGGCTGATCTGAGGTGCTGTAATAGGCGCGCACAGAAGCTGGCTGCCGAAGAAATACTCGTTTGGCACTTCATAAGCTTCCCTGGCTTCCGGATAATCATAGTACATAGGAAGCACCAGAGGCAGGTCTTCCTCATAAGCCCGGTAGTTCATGGTATAAAGGTAAGGTACCAGCCCATGTCTCAGCCGGAGGAAGTCTTTCATCATATCTGCGATGTCCTTCCGGTATCTCCAGGGTTCCTTTGCATTAAATTCGCTGCTGCTGGAGTGGAGACGCATAACCGGAGAAAATACGCCAAACTGAAGCCAGCGTCCTGCCATCTCGTCATCTTTGATCCCCATCATATGGCCGCCGATATCGTGGCTCCACATGCCGTATCCGATATTCGAGGCCGTAGCTGTAAAGTAAGGCTGGAAAGCCAGAGAGGCCCAGGTTACAATGGTATCTCCGGAAAATCCTACAGGATAACGGTGGCTTCCCGGTCCTGCGTATCTGGAAAAGGTCATAGGCCGTTTTCCGTCTCTGCCGCTGTCCAGGTAATGATAATGGTTCAGCACCCAGAGAGGATCCAGTCCTTCCACCTTACTGAGACCGCCGGACTGCCAGTCCAGCCACCAGAAGTCTACTCCCTGCGCTTCCATAGGATGGAAAATATGCTTAAAGCATGCTTCCAGGAATTTGGGATCTGCCGGATCAAAGTTTACCGGCTGTTCCTTCTCCCAATCTACTCCCATTTCTTCTGCCACTGCCCGGTACTGTTCCTCATGGGCCCGGACGCCGTCTGCCGGATGGATATTCAAAGTCACCCTCTTATTCCGGTCATGGAGCCACTGAAGGAACTCCTCCGGATCCGGAAACAGATCTCTGTTCCAGGTATATCCGGTCCAGCCGCTTCCGTACTTGGGATCAATGTCCACCAGATGCCAGTCCATATCAATAACAGCCACAGAAAAAGGAATCTGCTCCTTTTCAAAGCGGTTCATCAGTTCTTTATAAGATTCTTCCGTATATTTATAATATCTGCTCCACCAGTTTCCTAAGGCGTATCTGGGGACCATGGGGCTTTTTCCGCAGAGATAATAGAAATCTTTCAGAGCTCTTTTATACTCATGTCCATACCCCCAGAAATACAGGTCCTCTTCCTGGTGGGTCCTGGGCTGGATCCAGCCGTCTTCCCCAAGAAGGAGAGACTTGCTGTCGTCCAGCACAGAAAATCCGTTTCTTCCGATGATTCCCCGCTCCAGAGGGATTTCTCCGTCTGCCTCATCCAAGGTCCTGGCAGTTCCTTTCAGATCCTGAAAGTCCTGTCCGTAATGCCAGATACTTCCGTAGGCGCTGAAATTTCCCACTGCCTGGATAGATAAACCATTGGGAGAAAATTTCTTTTTGTCATAGATCAGATGGATCATTGAGGTAAAGATCTCCAGCTGATCCTCCGTTTCTTTATAAGTAAAATCCACCTTAGGGAAATCCCGGTTCCACACGCTCTGGGTAGCCCGGTCCTCAAAAATCCCTTCCTCACTGTACTCCAACCTGACAAGGCCTTCTGTAAGCATGGTGATCCTGTATTTTTCTCCCTGAAGGATATTCTCAGTGTCTGCTTTTGGATTTACCTGAATCTTCCAATTTTTGTTCATTGTCTCTCCTCCTGTTTTTTCATTCAAGTCAAAATACCGTAGATAAATATCAGCCCTTTACAGCTCCTGAAGCCACGCCTGCCACAAAACGTTTCTGGAAGATCACATATACAATGATCACAGGAAGGATTGAAATAGTGGTAGCTGCAAACAATCCGCCGTAATCGGTGGAATATCTTCCGTTAAACAGTGTCAGTCCCACAGCCAGCAGCTGTTTGTTTTCACTGTCGATCATCAGATAAGGCCACAGGTAGTCCTCCCATACCCACAGAAACTGGAAGATGGCGATAGCCGAAATACCGTTTTTGCACAGAGGCAGGATCAGCTTGTGGAAGGTCTGGAACTCGTTGGATCCGTCCATCCTGGCTGCTTCAATCAGCTCGTCCGGAATAGTCTCCATATTCTGTTTCATCATAAAAATACCGAAGCCGCTGACCATGACCGGCAGGATCAGGGACAGATAGGTATCCTGAAGTCCTGCTTTCATAAACATAGTATATCTGGGGATAATGGTTACGGACCAGGGGATCATCATAGTCATCATAACAAAGCCGAAGATCACATTTTTCCCTTTAAACTGGTATTTTCCCAGAACATAACCGCAGATACAGCTTGTATAGACTACCAGCACCGTTACGATCACTGCGATCATAATACTGTTGGTAAAGTATCCCAGGAAGTTAAAGTTTTCCTGAAGGTTCAGATAGTTGTCAAGGATCGGCTCTTTTGGAAGGATGGTCTGCTCCAGGGCTTCGATCTCCCCGTTAGTCTTAAAGGATGAAAATACCATCCATACAAAAGGAAGCACTGTGACTACTCCTGCCAGGCAGAGCACGATAAATAATATGGTTTTTAATACTTTATGTTTCATATCCGGCACCTCCTAATTCTTCTCACCTGTGACCTTAAAGGAGATCACTGTAAATATTGCCGTCAGTACCAAAATAAACAGGGAAATTGCGGAAGCATATCCGAAATTATACTGTTTAAAGGCCTGGTCATATACCAGGTAAGAACTTAAGTATGTAGAGGTTCCCGGTCCGCCCTTTGTCATGACCAGCACCGGCACATAAGCCTGGAGATAGGAGATGATGGAAGTTACCACTACAAAAAGCATGGTGGGCTTCAGAAGGGGCAGGGTGATATAGCGGAAAGTCTGCCATGCGTTGGCGCCGTCAATGCTGGCGGATTCATAGCAGTCTGCCGGCAGGGACAACAGGCCTGACAGAAACAGGATCACTGCATATCCGAAATCCTTCCAGATAGTCATGATCATCAGGGAAGGCAGGGCAAACTTGCTGTCATAAAGCCAGTTTATATCCAGACCGAAGATTTTGTCAATAAGACCAAACTGAGGATTGTACATGATCATCCATACGTATGCCACAGCTACCAGAGGGGTTACTGTAGGCATATAGAATACCGTCCGAAAGAAGGTCTTATGCTTTGTCATCTTAGAGTTCAGGGCATAGGCAATAGCCAGACCCAGGACTACCCGGAAAACAACTACCACTACACAGAACACGACTGTATTGATCATGGACTGCCAGAAGGTAGGGTAGGAAAACATCCGGATGTAGTTATCCACTCCCAGCCAGTTGTAGGTCTGATTCAGCGGGTTCCACTGATGAAAACTTCCTGCAACTACCATGATCACAGGAATCACCAGAAATATTGTCATATACAGGATCAGAAATCCCATAACCAGGTTTCTCATCCAGACTTCACTTTTACTCTGCAGAGGTCTTCTTTTCCAGAACATCTCTTCCCCCTCCTATTCTTGGTAATATTTGTAGAGATTTTCGCTGGCTGTAAAATCTGCGTTGGCCAGGTCTACGTTAATGATATCGTTGGCGTTTTTCAAAGCTTTATCCATACTCTTTCCGTTATAGAGGATATCCTCTCCTGCGATCTTCATATTCGTCTCCAGAGTGGAAGGCATGGCGCCCGGCCAGATATACCGGTCAATATGAGGCCCTACGGTCTTGACGATAGGCGTATCCTTAAGCTCCGGATCCTCCATGAGAACAGATTTCGCAGGGATCAGTCCTCCCTCTTTACACAGTGTTACCTGGACCTCATCATTGGCAAAATAGAACCGCATAAAATCCTGAGCCACTTCCATCTGTTCCTGGGAAGCATTTTTGTTAATTGCCGGCGTGGCCTCTCCGTTATAACGGTAATAAGCATAAGGAGTTTCCTCAGAAGGGATGGGGATTTCGAAGTTTCCATACTCCAGATCCGGATAATTGATCTTCAGGTTGTTTACAAAATGCCCCCATACAAAAGTCATGGCGCTTTGTCCCTGATAGAAACTCTGTTCACAGTTGGTACCGAAATCTTTATCTCCCACATGATATTTTTCATACAGGTCGATGAGCAGGGTTACTGCTTCTTTCATGCCTTCTCCGTCAACCTGCGCCTTAGTACCTTCTGCATTGAAGAGATTGGCGCCGAACTGGTAATTTAAGCCAAGAGCCATGGCATTGAAGTACTGGTTATAGTTAAATCCGGCCCGGACCATCTTTCCATTCTCATCAAACTTGGTCAGTTTCTGGGCCACCTGGATAAATTCATCCCAGGTAGTAGGGATATCTTCCTCTGTAAGCCCTTCTTCTTCCCAGATTTCTTTGTTGTAATACACCATTCCGGTGGACAGTCCGTAATCTGCATAATAAATATTTCCGTCTTTTACATGGGAAGCTGCCGAAGGATAATCTGCGATCAGCTCATCTGTGTCAATGTCAAAAGGAGCCATATAGTTAAGGATCAGGTTCTCGTAGCTGTTATGGACGTTGAATAAGGTAGGACCCTCTTCTCCCTTCTGCAGAGAAAGAGGCAGCTTTGTGAAAAATCCGTCCCAGGGGTTGTTGATAATGTTAATGGTAACGTTAGGATGGATCTCTTCGTACATATCCGCAATTCCCCGGAACATGTCTTCTGAAGCCCATACCCACCAGTCGATAGATATAGGTTCACCATCATTGACCAGATGATTAGGATCATATTTTACATTGTCTCCCATAACTTCCAGTCCTTTGTCTGCCTGGGTATCCGCAGTCCCCTGCTGATCCTTACCCCGACTTTCTTCTCCCTGACAGGCGCCCAGAGAAAAGATCATTACCCCCGCCAGGAGCAGTGCAGTTAACTTTTTCATTTCACACCTCCGAATTGATAATTCTAATCCCTTTACCGTTAGCGCTAACGTTTGATTGAATTATATAGCTTCCCTTTATTTCTGTCAATATCTTTTTGTATTTTCTTGCAAAACCCTTTGATTTCCGTTATAATAACGTTAACGATAACAGTACGTGGAGTGTAAATTTATGGTAACTTTAAAAGATATCGCAGATAAGGCCGGCGTCAGCAGCATGACCGTCTCCAGGGCCTTAAACGGAAGGTCAAAGGACATTTCCCAGAAAACCGCGGAAAAAATAAAAAAAATAGCAGAAGAAATGGGTTATATCCCAAATTCCTCTGCCAAGGCTCTGGCCTCACATTCATCAAAACTCATCGCCGCCATGCTCATGGATTATCCATGGGATCCCAATCCTCTGGTGGATTCCTACAACAGCGCCTTTTTCGGAGAACTGGCCCGCGAGATCCAGAAAAACGGCTATGATCTTATGCTGCATTATATTAAAGATTATTCAGAAGTAAACTACTGCCTGAAATCCTGGAAGGTGGCCGGAGCGGTATTCATCGGATTTTTTGATGATAATATCCGCCAGATCCAGGAGGATAACCATATTCCCCTGGTCTTTACAGACAGTTACAGTACTGTGAGAAGGATCACCAACGTGGGGATCGATGATTTTCACGGCGGGGAACTGGCCGCCGGATATCTTCTCTCCAAAGGCCACACAGAACTGGCTTTTATCGGTCCGGAAGCCATTGGAAACGGCGTTATCATGCACCGTCTCCAGGGTTTCTGCAGCTATCTGAGAGAAGCCGGCGTCCATCTTTCCCCGGAACATATCATCAATCTTACCGGACAGGATATGAAAGAGATCATAAAAACATTAAAAAAAGGCCCCCGTCCGGTGACCGGTATCTTTACCACTGCGGATAACTGTGCTTTTGACATTTATGCCGCAGCTCATCATCTGGGATACCAGGTGCCTGAGGACCTTTCCGTTATCGGTTTTGATGATAATTCCATGAGCAGCCGGGTGATCCCGCCGCTTACAACTATCCGCCAGGACATCTGCCGGAAAGCCAGGATCACCTGTGAAATACTTATGAAAAAGATTCAGGATCCAAAATCTCCGGCAGAAAACATTATCCTGGACGTAGAACTGGCAGAAAGAGAATCTGTAAGGGACCTTTCTCTATGAGAAAGGTTCCAGGCTCCTCTCTAAAATTCCGTTCATATAGGCGATGATGGTCCCGTAATTGGTGATAGGGACTTCCTGATCCTTTGCGCAGCTTATCCGGTATTTCATCTCCCGTTCATTCAGCATACAGCCGCCGCAGTGGACGATCAGGGCATATTCTTCCAGTTCGTCAGGAAATTCTGTACCTGAAGTAAAGGAAAACTCCAGTTTTTTTCCTGTATAATTCTGTATCCAGGCAGGAAGTTTCACCGTGCCGATATCTTCGCACTGCCGATGGTGGGTGCAGCCTTCGCTGATCAGCACCTTATCCCCGTCTTTCAGTTTTTCCAGGGCTCTGGCTCCCTGGGCCAGCACATCCAAATTTCCTTTATATCTGGCAAACAGGATAGAAAATGAAGTAAGGGGAATCTCCCTGGGGGTGTCTTTGGAAACTCTTCCAAATACCTGGCTGTCGGTAATGACCAGCTTTGGCTTCTTTCCCAGACTGTCCAGAGTTTCCTTTATCCGGTCTTCCTTTATGACTACAGACACTGCATTGGCGTCCAGGATATCCCGGATGGCCTGCTGCTGTGGAAGGATCAGCCTTCCCTTAGGGGCAGATTTGTCAATAGGCACCACCAGCACCACAAGATCTCCCGGTGACAGCAGATCTCCTACGATCTTCTTCTGGTTTTCCTCAGTACTTGCCAGGACAGCCAGCCGCTCTTTCAGTTCATGGATCCCTGTCCCCTCTCTGGCGCTTACCCAGAGAAAGTCCTTACCTTCCTGATATCCTTCCGGCAGTCCGGAAAGGGTCTGACAGACCTCTTCCTCTGTAAGTGTATCCCTCTTGTTCAGCACCAGGATACTTGGTATGTTTTTCTTCCGTATTCTTTCCAGAAGAGCCTGATCCTCCCGGCTGATCCCGGCCTTTCCGTCTATGACCAGTACTGCCGTGTCGGTCTTATTCAGCACCTGATAGCTTTTCTTTACCCGGAGGCTGCCCAGTTCACCTTCATCATCAATACCAGGCGTATCCATCATCACTACCGGCCCCAGAGGCAGCAGCTCCATAGACTTATACACCGGATCTGTGGTAGTTCCCTTAATATCCGATACCACTGCCAGATCCTGGCCTGTGACTTTGTTCATCACACTGGATTTTCCTGCGTTTCTCTTTCCGAAAAAGCCGATATGTACCCGCTCTGAAGCAGGCGTCTGATTCATTCCCATGTAAAACCTCCTGTCTGTATCAGAACCGAAAATCTCTGTTTCCTTTCTCTATCTCAATAAGCCGCTCCTGTACGATCTCCCTGGTCCGCTCTCTGGGGATCTCTTTGATCTGCTCCTGGATCAGCTTCAGGCCCTTTTCTACTGTATCAGGAGAAGCATAATCCATCAGGTATTCTTTGAGAGTCATTAAAGCATTTGGGAGACAGCAGTTCTGGATCTGTCCGGATTTGCAAAGGGACATGAACCGGTCTCCGGTCCTTCCCTCCCGGTAACAGGCAGTACAGAAGCTGGGCACATATCCCATTCCCATAAGCCAGTTCACCACTTCATCCAGGGTACGGTTGTCGCTGACCTCAAACTGCTCAGAAGATTCATCCTCCGGTTCCGGTTCAACATAGCCCCCGACACTGGTCCTGGAACCTCCGGAAATCTGGGAAATACCCAGGTGAAGGACTCTCTCTCTGCATTTCTGGTTCTCTCTGGTAGAAATGATCATGCCGGTATACGGCACGGCAATACGGATACAGGCAATGATCTTGGCAAAGGTGTCGTCGTCAATACCGTTGTCAAAGGTATCCGGGTCGATATCATCGGCTCTCTTTACCCTGGGCACACTGATGGTATGAGGACCGACTCCGTATACAGCTTCCAGGTGCTCTGCATGCATCAAAAGACCTGCAAATTCATAGCGGTACATTTCCAGTCCGAAGAGCACGCCGCAGCCAACGTCGTCAATACCGCCCTCCATAGCCCGGTCCATAGCCTCTGTGTGATAGTTGTAGTCATGCTTTGGTCCTGTGGGGTGGAGCTTCAGATAACTCTCTTTATGGTAGGTCTCCTGGAAGAGGATATAGGTTCCTATCCCGGCTTCCTTCAGCTTTCTGTAATTTTCCACCGTGGTAGCCGCTATATTTACATTTACCCGGCGGATAGCCCCGTTTTTATGTTTAATGCTGTAGATGGTCTTAATACTTTCCAGCACATACTCGATAGGATTGTTTACCGGATCCTCTCCTGTCTCCAGAGCCAGTCTCTTATGTCCCATATCCTGAAGAGCGATAACTTCCTGGCGGATCTCCTCCTGGGTCAGCTTCTTTCTGGGGATATGTTTGTTCTTAGCGTGATAAGGACAGTACACACAGCCGTTTACACAGTAATTAGACAGATATAACGGCGCAAAAAGCACGATACGGTTTCCATAGAAATCCTTCTTGATCTGCTCTGCCAGGGCATAGATCTCCTGGTTCTTATCCTCCAGATCACAGTCCAGAAGAACTGCTGCCTCTCTGTGGCTTAACCCCTTTCTCAATCTGGCTTTATCCAGGATCTGATCGATCAGCTCCCGGTTATGCTTGTTTTTCTCTGCATATTCCAGTGTTTCCATGATCTCCTCATGGTTAATGAAATCATCTGCACATTTTGATTTTGGATCATACATATTTTTATTCCTCCTCCGTTTTTCTGTAATAACTTGCTCTTATTTCATGTCTTCCCTCAGGAAATCTCCCCTGTCCACCACTACATCATAGCCGATTGCTTTCATAGATTCCCTAAGAGCGTCCAGACATTCTGCCGCTTCCTTTCCTGTATGGATCTTATTGTCATACAGGAGATATTTTTCCCGGACATTTTCCGGTGACAGATTGGGCATGACCACGTTGGCCCCTGCCAGCACCCCCATTTCTCTTCCCACAGGATCAATGGTTCCCAGAGCTGTTGTTGCCGGGAGCAGCACCCTGGGAAGCAGCAGCCGGATCAGACTCAGAAGATAGAGTGTCAGTTCCAGTCCCCCCTGAGGCTCTCCTTTAAAAGGAGTGTCATGATGGGGGATAAAAGGACCGATCCCCACCATTTCCGGCTGAAGTCTTTCTAAGAATTCCATATCCTCTATGAGCGTCTGTGTGGTCTGTCCGGGAGATCCTACCATAATCCCCGCTCCGGTCTGGTATCCCAGTTCTTTCAGAGTCTCCAGACAGCGTATCCTGTGAGAAAGAGACAATTCCGGCGGGTGGAGCTTCCTGTAATGATCTTCATCCGCCGTTTCATGGCGCAGAAGATACCGGTCCGCCCCGGCTTTTTTAAACAGAGCGTAGCTTTCTTTCTCCTTTTCTCCTATAGACAGCGTAATGGCACACCGGGGAAATTCCTTGCGGATAGCCCTTATGATCTCTGCCATTCTCTCATCGTTGAAATAAGGATCTTCTCCACCCTGAAGGACAAAGGTACGAAATCCCAGTTCGTATCCCGCCCTGCAGCAGTCCAGGATCTGTTCCCTGGTCAGCCGGTACCGGGAGGCGTTTCTGTTGCTTCTGCGGATCCCGCAGTAATAGCAGTCGTTTTTACAGTAATTGGTAAATTCAATAAGTCCCCGGATAAAGATCCGTTTTCCATAGATACGGTCTCTCAGATCCGAGGCCCGTCTTGCCAGTTCCTTTCTCCGCTCTTTGCTGCGGCCTTCCAGGAGGATCCTCCACTGTTCTTTCGTTAAATGCCGGCCTTCTGAGAGCTTTTCGGCACACTCCCGGAACTGACTGTCGCTGATCTTATTTTCCATTATTCGGTTTCCTTCCTGTTTGTCTTCTCCCTGGAATATATGGCCTTGGAACTGACTCCCGGAAGTCTTCCCAGCTTTCCTGCCAGGGCGCTGATAACATCTGCCGGAGCGTCCAGGACAACGCTGATAATATTTACCTGCTTTTCCCTGTAGGGGATCCCCATACGGCCTATGATATATTCCCCATATTGGTGCAGCAGAGAATTTACCTGTTCTGCTTTTTCTCTGTCCTCGATAATGATACCGATAACGGCGATCCTGGAATCGGTTTTTTCCATATCTCTCCTCCCTTCTGTTTTATGCCTGAAATAGAAAAAGGACCCGAAAGGGTCCTCTTTTATCTGTTTGTCTTATTTTTCTGTATACAAAATCCAGGCTGTGTCACTTTCTGTTTTGCTCTAGTGTAATCCACTTGGATACAGCTTCTTTTGTCTTTCCATCAGATTCTCTTCCGGTCAGGTTTCGCTATGAACGCTTCGCTGGCAGGAAAAAGCTGGCAGCTCAGGCATTTTCTATTATTTTACCCTGCTTTTGCAGGCCCGTCAAGGAATTTCAATAATCAAAGTCCACGTTTCCCTGAAGCCATACGATTCCTTTAAACCGTCTTCCTCTTAAAGGTTCTCCCAGAAGATCATTTTCATTGATGCACACATCCATCTCGATATCGTTGCAGCAGATACGCATCTCGTAAATACTGTCTCCTGTAAGGATATTCTGTACCCTGGTACAATCCAGGATTTCTCCCATGATATTGTACAGGTCGCATTCCATGCCGTAGGGCATGAAATAGCTGTCTACAATGCTGTATACATCCTCATTTTCCACTCTCTGGGAGATCATGGCATAAGTATCCATATCCTCAATGGTGAGGCTTTCCATGGCCTCTTCATCGCCGTTTTTGGCCGCTGCCATCAGTCTTCCTCTATTAACCGTCTTTTCCTCTGCCTCAGCAGTTTCCTCTTCTCTTTTCAGTACGGGAAGGAGGATGGTGCCCTTTTTTGCAAGACCGGAAAGGGTCACATTGTGCACCCCTCCCGAATAATGGCCTTTTGCCCGCTGGGTAAGGTATTCTCCCGCGTTCTGGAGATAAAAGATGATAGTCACTCCAATGCGCATATCGTCACAGGCTCCTGCATAGGATTCCTTCCCGGCATGCTTTTCAATGACCACTTCTTCCTCCATGCTGATCCCGGTCCCCCGGAAAAAAGGGAAGTAATATTCCATCTGGAAATGATCTTCTTCATCATATTCCCCGCAGACCGTGATCCCGAAATCACTGCCGTAGATCTTGGATAATTCTGTAAACAGATGATTGCTCCTGTCCTCTACAACGGTTTTCTCATCATAGTTTAAAATGACATCCTGTAATATAACATCCAGTTCTTTCTTTTCGGATATATCCGAAAACCCGATTGCTTTCAAATAACTGTGCAATGAGTAACCTCCGCTTATTTCTTGGGCTTGATAACTTCAGCCCCTCCCATATAAGGTCTGAGAGCCTCCGGGATCTTCACAGAACCGTCGGCCTGGAGATTATTCTCCAGAAAAGCGATCAGCATCCTGGGAGGTGCTACAACTGTATTGTTCAATGTGTGGGCAAGATATTTTCCATCTTTTCCGTTTACACGGATCTGAAGCCTTCTGGCCTGAGCATCTCCCAGGTTGGAACAGCTTCCTACCTCAAAGTATTTCTTCTGTCTTGGAGACCATGCTTCCACGTCTACGGATTTCACCTTCAGATCAGCCAGGTCTCCGGAGCAGCACTCTAAAGTTCTCACCGGAATATCCATAGAACGGAAAAGATCTACGGTATTCTGCCATAATTTATCAAACCACATAGGGCTTTCTTCAGGCTTACATACCACGATCATCTCCTGCTTTTCAAACTGATGGATCCTGTAAACGCCTCTCTCCTCAATACCATGGGCGCCTTTTTCCTTACGGAAGCAGGGTGAATAGCTGGTAAGGGTCTTTGGAAGCTCCTCTTCCGGAATGATCGTATCAATAAATTTACCGATCATAGAATGCTCGCTGGTGCCGATAAGATATAAGTCCTCACCCTCGATCTTATACATCATGGCGTCCATCTCTGCAAAGCTCATAACGCCGGTAACCACATTGCTGCGGATCATAAAAGGCGGAACACAGTAAGTAAAGCCTCTGTCGATCATAAAATCTCTTGCGTAAGAGATCACTGCAGAGTGCAATCTGGCAATATCTCCCATAAGATAATAGAATCCGTTTCCGGCTACCTTTCTGGCGCTGTCCAGATCCAGGCCGTCAAAGCTTTCCATGATATCTGCATGGTAAGGGATCTCAAAATCAGGAACTGCCGGCTCTCCATATCTCTGAACTTCTACATTTTCGCTGTCGTCTTTTCCAATAGGAACAGAAGGATCGATAATGTTGGGAATTGTCATCATGATCTTTTTGATCTTTTCTTCTACTTCCTTTTCTTCAGAAGAAAGAGCCTCTACTCTCTGGGCGTTGGCTGTTACTTTTTTCTTAGCTTCCTCCGCCTCGTCCTTTTTTCCTTCCTTCATCAGACCGCCGATCATCTTGGAGATCTTATTTCTCTCAGCTCTGAGGCCTTCCACCTCCTGTTTGATCTCACGGTTTCTTTTATCCAGTTCAATCACTTCATCTACAAGAGGAAGTTTATTGTCCTGAAATTTATTCCTGATGTTCTGTTTTACTACTTCCGGGTTTTCCCTGACAAATCGAATGTCTAACATTTTCATTTCTCCTTACTAGTTTACATAATTTTTTATATATCAAATTCACTTTCTTCAATGCCAAAGTTCATGGCTCTTTTTAAAGCTTCTACTTCTTCATCACTTAACATAATATAGGATTCCCCATTTACGATCTCTTTAATATACAAAAAGCAATTTTCTCTGCTGTGTATGGCATTAAGGAGAAATCCTGTATTATCTTTATCCAGCAATGCAAGCACAAAGCTCAGTTTTCCCCCCATATCCTCAAAAGCATCGTATTTTACGATCCCGTATTTATGCAGGGAACCGTTGTAAAGTTTCTCCATTTTCTGGATATTTTCGCTGTTGATCTCGCTGCTGCTGGCCAGCTTTTCGATCATGTCAAATTTTCTTTTAAACAGTTTTTCCAGTGACTGCCCGTCTTTCCCCTTCATAAATATCTTGTATTTTTTGTTCAGTCTGCTTAATCCCAGAGAAAGATTAAATATGCAGACCAAAAGTATGATCACCAGGATCAGAAGGGAAAGGAGCAAAATTCCCGAGTAATTCTGCAGCGCTTCTAAAAAATTATTCATATGTATTCTGACCCCTTCATTTTATCTGATAGTCTCCAAAAGTTCCACGATCCGTTCCAGTTCTTCCTGAGAGTAATAAGCGATCTCAATCCATCCCTTATCTTTACTTTTCCGACGGATCGCCACCTTGGATCCTATGATTCCCTTAATCTTCTCTTCCAGCTGTTCATAAACAAGATTCTGCGCCCGGTCTTTCTCTTTTTCCGTCTCCTTCTGATGAGGATTCAGGATTTCTTTGACCAGTTTTTCTGTCTCTCTTACGCTGAGCTTTTCATCGAAAACCTTTACCGCCGCAGCATGCTGGGTGTCCTTATCTTCAATAGCAAGAAGTGCTCTGGCATGTCCTGTGGTAAGCATCTCATCTATAAGCATCTGCTGTACCCGCTCATCCAGTTTCAACAGCCTCATGGAATTCGTCACTGCGGTTCTGCTCTTGGATACCCGTTCTGCGATAGTATCCTGCTTCAGATGGAATTCTTCCATTAATCGTTTATAAGCCGCTGCTTCCTCTATAGGATTCAGGTTTTCTCTCTGTATATTTTCAATAAGAGAAATTTCCACAGCCTCCTGATCGGAAAAATCTTTAACCATTACAGGAATCTCTTTTATACCTGCCAGTTTTGACGCTCTCCATCTTCTTTCACCGGCAATGATCTCATAATAATCTTCTTTTTTCTGTACCAGCAGAGGCTGCAGCACTCCGAACTGTTTTATAGACTCTGCCAGTTCAAGTAAAGCATCCTCATCAAATTGTTTTCTCGGCTGTTTACGGCTGGGTTCCACCTGAGCGATCTTAACCATGATGACCTTATCTTTTGAATCCCCGCCTTGCTCTTTCGCTGCGGATTTTTCTATTTTCTTTTCTTCCTGTCTGGGTTTTGAGCTGTCACTGATCATTGCATCCAGTCCTCGGCCCAATCCTCTTCCTAAGCCGCCTTTTTTTCCTGTCATTCTTCATCCTCCCTATGTAAAACTTCATCTGCAAGAAGGCGGTAGCTTTCCGCACCTACAGACCGGGTATCGTACAGATTAATAGGCATACCATAGCTGGGTGCTTCTGCCAGTCTGACATTTCTCGGAATGATCGTCTTATAGATAGACTGATTCAGATTAGCTTTTACATTTTCCACCACCTGAAGAGAAAGATTCGTTCTGGCGTCATACATAGTAAAGACAACCCCTTCAATGATCAGATTGGGATTCAGCCTTTCTTTCACCAGTTCAATGGTGTGTATAAGCTGTGTCAGACCTTCCAGCGCATAATACTCACACTGTATAGGGACCAGTACAGAATCTGCGGTAGTCATGGCATTAATTGTCAGGATATTGAGAGATGGCGGACAATCCATAATAATAAAATCATAATTATCCTTAATGGTGTCTATCTGATTTTTCAGAAGAAATTCTCTTCCTTCAATTCCCACCAGCTCTATTTCCGCTCCGGCCAGATTCACATTAGAAGGTATCAGTGAAAGATTATCATATACATTTTCAATTATACAATCTTTTAATTCACTTTCCCCCACCAGCAGTTCATAAAGGGTATTTTCCGCTTCATTTTTGTCAATTCCAACCCCGCTGGTGGCATTTCCCTGTGGATCAATGTCTATCAACAGGACCTTCTGGTTTTGTTCTGCTAAACACGCAGAAAGATTAATAGCTGTGGTTGATTTACCTACGCCGCCCTTTTGATTAGCAATTGCAATAATTCTTCCCACTTATATTTCCCCTTAACGTAATAAAAATAGAAGGTTTCTGATTTTATACTTATACAGCAAAAAGCATAAGCATATCTGTACTCCAATTCTTATTCTCCTGTTGCTGTATCTAATATAAAATGATGTTGGGGTCAAAAGGCCCCAACTATGATACCTGCGGATTGTTCCGCACTTCGCGCTCCCACAATCCTGCAAAATATTCGGACTCCATGGGATCCCTGCCCCACTACGTCCTCATATTTTGGCGGGTCTCAAGGTCATCATCATCATCCACCACTGTGCAAGCACAGGTGGTGGATGACCTTTTGACCCTGGTATCATAAAATCTTAAAACTTTCAAAATTATTATAACATCTTTCCATACGCATTTCTATAAAAATGTTTCACGTGAAACATTTTTTATGTTTTAATGAAAAAAGTATAAAGTTTCAAATTTTTCTTGTTCATGTTTTAATGTTTCACGTGAAACATTACTTTATGCCGGAGGAATCTTCCAGGTGATTTTTCTTGTATAATTAATAACTATGTTTTATAATATAATAGTAAATCTAAACCTGAAGATCTTTAATCAAAAAGGATCAGAATACACCTGAATACAACTTAGTATACGCGAAAGTCAAAGACCCCGATGCAAGCATACGGGACATCAAACTAGCAGTGATGCAAGCATCGTGGTATCAGACCATCGCGGCAGGTCTACGTTCCACTTCGGTCGGTGCTAAACGCATGCCACTGGCACACAGCACCGCCAAATGGGCATGTCCGCATGTCTGCTTGGCTCGTTGCCTGCGGGAATAAATAAGGGGAGGTATCTACATCAGAATGAAAAAGAATAAGCATAAATTAGTTACTCTTGGAATTTTATTTACTTTGGCAACAGGTATTATTTATCTTATAAATCGCCTGATCTTTGCCTCTGCCACGTTAAAAGATCTGCTAAAATCTTCAGCTAATAACTATTATAACTGGAGATTCGGGAAAATATATTATAAGAAAAAAGGCAGTGGTTCACCGATCTTATTGATCCATGATCTGACAGTATATAGTTCAGCTTACGAATGGAAAAATGTTATCGATAAACTGGCAAAATCCCATACCGTGTATGCCATTGATCTTTTAGGATGCGGACGTTCCGAAAAGCCAAGAATTACATATACAAATTACTTATACGTTCAGCTTATCTCTGATTTTATTAAAAATGTCATTCATGAAAAAACAGATATTATAGCCAGTGGATATTCCGGATCTTTTTCCATACTTGCCTGTCATAATGAATCTTCTCTTTTCGGAAAGATTTTTTTAGTAAACCCGCCGGAATTAACGGTTCTTAATAAAATTCCAAGCAAGAGAAGTAAACTTTATAAATTTCTTCTGGAACTTCCTATATTTGGCACCTTGGTCTACAATATGATCACCTGCCAGAGCAATATTCAGTTGCTGTTTACAGAAAAATATCTGTATAATCCTTTTGAAGTTACCGCAGAAATGATAGATACTTATTATGAAGCTGCTCATAAAGGTTTCAGTAATTCAAAATTCCTTCTTTCCAGCATAATCGGCTGCTACACAAACAACAGTATCAATCATGCGCTTAGAGAAACGAATCAGAGTATTATATTGATCACTGGCGAAGGAGAAGAAAACGGCAAGGATATTCAAAATTCGTATACCAACATCAATCCTTCCATTGAAACTTGCTATTTAGAGAAAACAAAACATCTTCCTCATTTAGAAGATGCAAACAGATTTGTAGAATTAATGAATATTTACTTATAATTCATAAAGTGGTCAGTTGGTGGAAAATATCTGATTGACAACTACCGTAATACCAGTTGCAGCTGGTATTTCATAGTCAAAAACCCCGATGCAAGCATCGGGGTTTTTATAATCTTTATAAAAGATCTTCTTAAATGTTTCACGTGAAACATTATCACATTACTCTTTCAACTCTTCCATTGCAGAATCAAATTTATCCAGAAGTTCTCTTACATCCATCTTATTCACTAATGAATGATTTCCTTTTGAATCTATAACAAGGTAGAAGTTTGTATCATAGGAATAATAATCTACAGTTACATTAATTCCGCCCTCTTTATAGAAATTAACAGATAGATCAGGTTCTCCGGAAGGCTGAGCATTTTCATCCTGACTCTGCCATGTCATAGCTGTGATCAAATTATAAAAACTATTAAAGTCTGTGGTTTCTATTTCCTTATCATTGATCAGATATTTTGTTTCTTCTGTTGTTTCACCATCTTCATCTTCGCTTTCCACTGTCTCTTTAGATGCCGCATATGTTTCTCCGTTCCTTGTAAAAGTTACAGTGTCAAGGTCTGCAAAGGAATAATCTGCCACTTTTTTGCTGAGGAAATCCTCTTTCTTCATATCCGTAATATTCTGGATCGTAGAAACTCCTATAGTATATATACAGGAATTATCTTGGAGTTTTCCATAATAATAGTTTCCATCCTCTGTCTGGCTGCCTACCAGCATGACCATCTGTTTATCCACAGTCACCGTAGAATCTTCCTCTGTATCATTCTCGGTGGAATCATCTGCTGTTTCTTCTGCGCTGTCATCACTGCTTTCTGTATCAGAGCTGTCCCCTTCTTCCTCCTGCTGATAATCCACTGTGATCACAGTAGGATCCTCAAGTCCGTAGGCACCCAGGTCACTCAGATCATAAGTAACATAATTTGTCCAGGCCAAAGCGGAAAAGTTTCCGGTATAAGTAGATACTAAAGAACTATCTGCAGGTACTGTGCTTCCATCTGTATCTTCAAAAGTCCATCCGGTTTCAGAGCCGCTGTCCTGAAACAGTCTTGCAGTTCCTTCCGGTTTTTGGATCGTTATACTGGTTATAGTGCTTCCTGTAATACTTGGAATATCTTCTTTTTCTGCAATATCACTTAGATCAAACTCCAAATTTGTCTTCAGAGTGGTATCCACCAGATAAATCTTACTTGTATCTCCATTCATGCTCATATAACATCCGGAAACCGCGTCATTTGTCGCCCCCAGGGCCAGTTCTGTCTCATTACCATCTGTATCAGTTACCGTAGCAGTCACTTCAGGATTTTCCAGACCAAAATCCGCTAAATTATCCGGATCCTCGATAGTCCGCATAGAAGACACAGATGTCAACGCAGATACTTTATCCAGAACTGCCGATTCACTGAGGGGGAACTTATCATCTTCCACATAGCTCCAGGTATCATCCCCATGAGAAAAATCAAAGGTATTCTCTCCGGAAACAATCTGAATATTGCTGATATCATCTGCATCAATTTCAAAAACTGTTTCCGAAGCATCCCCTTCCTCTGTATCTTCCTCGTCAAGGTTTAGATATCTGAGCAGAAAATATGCTCCAAGTAAAAGAACTAAAATAATAATTCCAACGATTAAACCCTTTTTGTTCTTCATATTACTGTTTTCTCCTCTTCATCCAGATTCCGAAACCAATAAGTAAAATACAAACCGGTATTACTGCTGTTACAAAAATACTCCAGAAATTTACGTCTGCTGCTGAAATTGTCAGCATTGATGTATCCAGACTTTTGCTTGGGATAGAGATCGTATTTGTGTTATCTTCCTCAGACTGGCATAACCAGGAAAGAGAAGAGGATAAAAGCTCATAGTTTGTGCCGGATACATAACTGTCAATAGTGTCATCGAAAATACTGCTGGAAGCGAAATAAACAATCTGGGTCTGGGCGTCGTCTCCCACATCTTCCGTAATGGAAACTCCCAGGTCAAAAGGACCGTCGATATCTGAGCTTTCCTTTTCCATGGTCTGCATATTTTCCAGATCCGTCTTGGAATATGCGCTGTCAGAGGTTGTAAGGATACTCTGTATATCAAGAGAATCTCTGATATTATCCAGGGTTTCAATTCCCTGAGCCAGAGGCATAAGCACGTATCTGCTTTGAGAAGACAGACCGGAAGTCACATCGTTACTTTCAATATTAGGAAGCAGGTAGTAAGGATTCTGAGAAATGTAATGAGCAGTATCTCCTTCCATTACAATACCGTCTACCGGACGTACTCCGTAATTTTCCAGGACAGACTCAAAATTAGGCATCTCTTCATCTGTATAATTGGAAATGATCAGCGCCTTACCGCCGTTTTCCAGGTACTCGATGATCTTATTGGCTTCATCTTCAGATAAATCTGTAGACGGCGCGAAAATAAACAGACAGGAGGCATCCTCCGGAACACTATCCTGAGTCAGCAAATTCAGGGACTGGATCTCAATATTGGCCTTCTGTATTGTCTCTGTCATAGCGGTACCCATAGAGGCTTCATTATGTCCTTCCAGAGTATACAGGACCGGCATATCATCAGAAATCACATAATTAATAGCACTGGTAAGCTGCCCTTCACCATCGAAAGCCGTTGTCTCCTGTGTATAAGTCTGGTAATTGATACTTGTCTCATACATATCACTGTAGTTTACTACCCTGCTCTTATCTCCGCACACTACAATAATACTATTGTTACTTACAGAATCTGAAGTATACTGCTGGGTGAAGGTGGGGTAAACGGCCGGATCTTTCTGCTCTACTTTTATATGTTCTGATCTTTCCTCATATCTTTCCAAAAGCCGCTGGATATCTGTGCTTTCCGTTCCATCCTGAGCAATATAATACAGGTCTACATCTTTATCCAGATCGTCCAGCAATTCTTTTGTCTGGTCCCCGATAGTGTAGAGTTTTTCACTGCTGAGATCGATCTCTCTGAAGCTGGAAGGAAGTTCCTGGATAACCAGATTTAACACCACCACTATGGCAATAACAATAGCCATTACGCCGATACTATAGGATCCATGTCTGAGAACCTTTTTATTTTCCAGTCTTTTTTCTTTAATATTACTAATAATATTCTTAATATTTATTTTTTCTTTCAATTTTTTAAAACTGAATTTCTTTTTTGGCTGATTCATATCTGCATCTCCTTTCCAAATTTAGCTCCAACGCCGTTTTTGTATACACTGAATGGTAAGAAAAACAAAAATGCAGATAACGGACAACATATAAATAATTCCTGACACATCTAAGATCCCCCCTACGAAACTGTCGTAATGATTGGCAATAGACAGGAGATCCAGCAGCTTCTGGATCAGACCTTCATAGAGACTGGACTTTACGATGTACAGCACAACATTCACGGCGATCAGTACGATCCCTAAAACAGAAGATAAGATCATATCCTTTGTCATCTGATATACCACCAGGGCGATCAATACTGAAATTACTAGAAAAGTCATAAAGGAAGCGCTGGATGTACTGGAAAAGAAACTGGAGATCCCATCCATTACATAGCTGCAGAACAAAACGGCAAAGGTTATCACTGCCGCAATGATCTGGCTCTCAGTTATAGAAGAAAGGAAAAGTCCTACAGCGATCTGCGCACATCCCAAAAGGAAAAATCCAAAAACTGCCGTATAAGTAGTAGTATAGGAAACAGTTCCGTATCTTCCCATAATAAAAGGATAAAGTCCCACGATCACCACAGGTATCAGATATATGGTGATCATACTGAGATATTTTCCCATTACGATCTTCCACACCGGTACAGGAGCTGTAAGCAGCAGCTGATCTGTTTTATTTTTCTTTTCTTCTGAAAGTATCCGCATAGTAAGTATGGGAGTAATGATCAGAAAAAGAAATGTCACTGCGCTTAAAGTAGCGCCGAAATCCGGGCTTGCATACTGGAGATTATAAGCAGTAAAATAAATCCCCAGGATCAGCAGGATAAAAGCGATAAATACATATCCGATCATGGAAGTCAGGTAACTTCTCAACTCTTTTTTATAGACTGCCAGCATAATTATTCTTCTCCCTCCTCTTCAATCTCGTCTTCAAAAATTTCCTCCTCTGCCGGACGTCCTCCCGGGTTTCTGTCATCTGTCAGTTTCAGGAAGACTTCTTCCAGAGACATATTGGAGGACTGCATTTTCAAAATAGGACACTTTGCTTCTGCAAGAGCAAAGAAAATGTTTTCTCTCATATCCACATCTCCGGAAATTTTTATGGTGAAGTCACATGCCCCTGGAACAATAGAATTATGGTAAACCACATCTTCAATATTTTCTACCAGATCCAGAGCCTTTCTGATCTCACTTTCTTTACCTTTTACAGTCATTTCCAGAGAATTTGCTCCGGACATAAGACGGCTGAGATTTTCCGGAGAGTCGCTGGCCACCAGCTTTCCCTTATCAATGATCAGCACATAATCGCAGACTGCGCTTACCTCTGACAGAATATGAGAACTTAAGATCACCGTATGATTTTTTCCAAGGCTCTTTATCAGATCTCTGATCTCTATGATCTGCTTTGGATCCAGTCCCACAGTAGGCTCATCCAGGATAATGATCTCCGGATAGCCCAGAAGGGCCTGGGCAAGTCCTACCCTCTGCTTGTACCCTTTTGACAGGTTTTTGATCAGTCTGTCCTTCACATTCTGTATTTTTGTGGTTGACATAACTCCATTGATATTTCCCTGCCGCTTCTCCTTTGGAATCCCTTTCAGTTCTGCTGCAAATTCCAGATATTCTCTTGCAGTCATATCCTGATACAGCGGCGGCAGCTCCGGAAGATATCCGATCTTCTTCTTTGCCTCCTCCGGCTCCTCCAGGATATTGTGTCCGTCAATAAGAATATCCCCTTCTGTAGATGCAATGTATCCGGTAATCATGTTCATGGTAGTAGATTTTCCTGCGCCGTTTGGACCGAGAAAACCGTAAATTTTTCCCTTTTCCACGGTGAAATTCAGGTGATCTACAGCCACATGATCTCCGTACTTTTTTACAAGATTCCTTACTTCAATCAAAATACTCCCTCCTTGTTAAGCTTTTTTGACTGTTCTATTTTATGGTAAAAATGTGATAAAAATTAGGTTAGAATGTGATTTTTCTGTGAAACAAAAAGACTTGTGGCCTGAGAAAAACGGAGGGGAACTGCCGGGAGGATTTTTCATAAAAACAGAAGAGGACTGCTTTCTTGCTTAATCTGCGCAAGAGCTGCCGCATTGAACAAGATTTAGAATATTTATACATTTTCTTGCTCAGTCTGCGCTGCTTTGAGCCTGTAGTCTCAAAGCTATGCTCGCCAAATTCGCATAAAATGTATAAATATTCCTGATATATGTTTCATACGGCAGCTCCATGCAAATTCGCATAAAGCAGTCCCCTTCTGGTTTTCTTGTACATGGTGAAGCAGTTCCCTGGTTTTCTCTGGAGGGAAGGTTTTGCTTCACAGTTGTAGGTTTGTGTGATTTGTATATATATTGTTTACATAAATCGTTTACATAACTTTTTTAGCTGACTAGTGCCAAGATCTATGTTACATTCGTTAAGCGTGAGGAATATCTGTGTGCTCGCTGATTTCTCTGTTTATGGTACACAGGTCTTCTGTGGACAGGTCATGGAGGTTTTGGTGGCCGGTGATACGGGCGAACATTTTCAGTTCTTCCAGGGAAGTATTGAGGAAATTTCCTACTCTCCTGGCCCCGGCTTCTCCTTTCAGTCTGGCTCTTAGCTCCGGATCCTGGGTGGCTACTCCTACAGGGCACATACCGGTGCCGCAGATCCGGTACTGCTGGCATCCTAAAGCCATCAGGGCCGCGGAAGCGATAGCCACTGCGTCTGCTCCCATGGCGATGGCTTTTGCAAAATCTGAAGATACACGAAGGCCGCCGGTAATGATCAGGCTGATGTCAGAGCCTATACTGTCCAGATATTTCCTGGCTCTGTAAAGAGCGTATATAGTAGGTATACTGGCTGAATCCCGGAGCATCAGAGGAGATGAACCTGTGGCTCCTCCTCTTCCGTCTATAGTGATAAAATCAGGCTCTGCGTACACGCAGAAAGCCATATCCTTCTCTATCCTTCCTGCTGCGATCTTTACGCCTACCGGACGGCCTTCTGAGGCCATTTTAAGCTGGGCTACAAGGCATTTTAAGTCTTCCTTTGTATTTATCCCGGGGAACCTGGAAGGCGCCGTTATTTCCTGGCCTGCAGGCTTATTCCGGATCTTTCCGATCTCCCGGGTGACCTTTTCTCCGGGAAGATGGCCTCCCATTCCCGGCTTGGTGCCCTGGCCGATCTTGATTTCAATGGCGTCTGCATTTCTCAGATTTTCCGGGGTAACGCTGTAAAGATTTCCCACATATTCAAATATGTACTTATCTGCTGCCGCCATCTCCTCCGGAAGGATTCCCCCTTCACCGGAACACATAGCGCTTTTTCCCAGAGCAGATCCCTTTGCCAGGGCCACCTTTGCTTCTTTCGACAGAGCACCGAAGGACATATGAGAAATATACACCGGATTTTCCAGGATCAGAGGTTTCTTAGCATGCTTTCCGATAACGGTAGTTGTATCTACCTGAGCATGCTCATCTAAA
Source organism: Candidatus Blautia stercorigallinarum (assembly GCA_019112785.1). Lineage (GTDB taxonomy): Bacteria > Bacillota > Clostridia > Lachnospirales > Lachnospiraceae > Blautia > Blautia stercorigallinarum. The sequence goes on along the minus strand of DXIQ01000038.1, from coordinate 19,414 downwards.
GGCATAGGATCCAACTGGGCTCCCAGAATCAGGATATCATCCCAGGAAGGCATAGGCAGTCTGGTTCCCATGGCCGCATGAATACTTTTCCCCGTAACTGCCATCTCATGGATCTCTTTCATATACCGGCAGCTTTCATCTTCTCTTGAAAACTCCCTGGGATAATCCAGGCTCTCCTCCTTTTTCTCCTCTCTCTTAACCTGCCGGATCTCCTCATAAACAGAGAAAGCTGAAGCCGGCTGATGACAGACCGGACATTCCTTGAGCTCTGAAAAAGGAATCCCCTGTTCCTCCTCATCAAAAACATACCCGCATACATTACATTTATACCTTGCCATAAAAATACCCTCCTATTCTTCTATTTAAAGCACTGTTACTTTTCCGATCCAAGAGGTTCCTTTGCCGGCGTTCCCGGCTTTCTGGGATATTTTTTCGGTGTATCCTTCACCTTTTTTATCACCACAAGGATCCGTTCCATATCTGTATTGCAAAGGTGAAAGCTCTCTGTCTTTGTCAGCTTTCCTCCCAGGACAGCGATAGCCTTCTTTCCCTCTTTGATCTCCTCTTCTGCCTGTCCTGCCTTATAAGAAACAAAATATCCCCCTTTTCTCACATAAGGCATACAGTATTCACAGAGCACCGACAGACGGGAAACTGCCCTGGATACTGCAAGATCATATTTTTCCCGGTACTCCGGCTTTTTTCCCCCTTCTTCCGCTCTTAAATGAACCGTGCTGATCTTCTCCAGCCCCAGTTCACCTATGACCTCATCTAAAAAATTCAGCCTTTTATTCAGAGAATCCAGAAGAGTTACCTTCAGATGAGGAAAAGCGATCTTCAGAGGGATCCCCGGAAATCCGGCTCCGGTGCCCACATCAATGCAGGAATGGATTTTTTCCATATCCAGGGTTCCTGCTATGGACAGGCTGTCTGCAAAATGCTTTAAAAGCACCTGATCGAACTCTGTAATAGCAGTCAGGTTCATAACCTCATTCCACTGTACCAGCAGCTCGTAGTATCTCATAAACTGCTCTTCCTGCCGGTCTGTCAGGGTAACGCCGTATTCCCGGATCCCCTCTTTTAAAATGGACAAATCATAACTCATTCTTTTTCTCCTTTACCTGCTGTTCTTCTGTATGTTTCCATATATACCAGAAGCACGGATATGTCTGCCGGAGAAACTCCCGCGATCCTGGATGCCTGCCCTATGGAAACCGGCCTAAACTGCTCCAGCTTCTGTCTGGCTTCTATGCGAAGACCGCTGATCCGGCTGTAATCCAGATCCTGAGGAAGTTTTTTCTTCTCCAGTTTCTTAAATCCTTCTACCTGCTTCTCCTGTCTCTTTATATAGCCTTCATACTTAATGTTAATGTTTACCTGATCCCGAACGTCCTGGGGAAGTTCCGGCCGGTTTTTATCCAGAGGAGCCACGATATCATAGGACAGCTCCGGCCTTCTGATCAGATCTGCCAGAGAGATACCGTTTTTGAGCAGAGTGCTTCCATGTTCCTTTAAAAGCTCCTGAACTTCCTGGGAAGCCCCTACATGAACATGCTCCATCCTCTCTTTTTCTTCCTGTATCTTCTCCTTTTTCCAGAGCACATACTCGTACTGTTCCCTGGTCACCAGACCTACCTTATATCCTTTTTCCCTGAGACGGAGATCTGCATTATCCTGGCGCAGAAGGAGCCTGTACTCTGCCCGGCTGGTCATCATACGGTAAGGTTCATGGTTTTCTTTCGTCACAAGGTCGTCGATCAGCACTCCGATATAGGATTCTGAACGGTCCAACACCAGCATTTCTCTTCCAAGGACCTCCATAGCCGCATTGATCCCTGCCACCAGTCCCTGGGCAGCCGCTTCCTCATAGCCTGAACTTCCGTTAAACTGTCCTCCTGAGAAAAGCCCTTTGATCTTCTTAAATTCCAGGGTAGGATAAAGCTGATTAGCGTTAATACAGTCATATTCTATGGCATAGGCGTTCCGCACGATCCTGGCGTTTTCCAGTCCCTTTACGGAGCGGTACATTTCATACTGGACATCCTCCGGAAGAGAGCTGGACATACCGCCGATGTACATCTCATTGGTATAAAGTCCCTCAGGCTCGATAAATACCTGGTGCCGGTTCTTATCTGCGAATTTTACCACTTTATCCTCAATGGAAGGACAATAACGGGGGCCTGTTCCCTCGATCATACCTGAAAATAAAGGAGAGCGGTCCAGATTTTCCCGGATAATTTCGTGGGTCTTTTCATTGGTATAGGTAAGCCAGCAGGAAATCTGGTCGATCTGTACATCTTCCGGGTCTGTGGAGAAAGAAAAAGGCACCACTCTCTCATCCCCAAACTGCTCTTCCATCTTGGAAAAATCAATGCTTCTCTTATCAATACGGGCGGGAGTTCCGGTTTTAAACCGGTACATCTCGATTCCCAGCTTTTTCAGGGAATCTGTAAGATAATTTGCCGCCTGAAGACCGTTAGGCCCTGTATAATTGCTCACATCTCCATAGATACATCTGGCCTTTAAGTAGGTGCCTGTACACAGCACCACCGCTTTTGTATGGTAGATGGCTCCTGAATAGGTCTTAACCCCTTTCATGACCCCGTCTTCTGCTATAAGTTCCGTCACCTCCGCCTGACGGATGGTAAGATGGTCCGTATTCTCCAGAGTTTTTCTCATCTCCTCTGTATAAGCATGTTTATCTGCCTGGGCTCTGAGAGAATGTACTGCAGGTCCCTTGGATACATTGAGCATCTTAGACTGTATAAAGGTCTTGTCAATATTCTTCCCCATTTCTCCCCCTAAGGCATCTACCTCTCTTACCAGATGTCCCTTGGAGCTTCCCCCTATATTAGGGTTACATGGCATAAGGGCGATACTGTCCACACTGACGGTAAACATGATCGTCTCAAGCCCCAGCCGGGCGCAGGCCAGAGCCGCCTCACAGCCTGCATGTCCCGCTCCTACCACAGCAATATCATAACTTTCTTCCAGTACCTTCATTTTCCTGAATCCTTTCTGTTTATATGAATGGAGGATTCCACATTTTTCTGTTTTTCTGTGGAAATTACTCACATTTTTAAAAGCTATTGTGGATAACTCTCCTATTTTCCGGTGCAGAATTTGGAAAATATCTCATTTACCAGATCTTCTCCCACAGCTTCCCCGATAATACTTCCAAGGGCTTCATAAGCATTCATCAGATCTATAGAGAAGAAATCCTCCGGCATCTGCATCTCAATACTGTTTTCCACCATTTCCAGGCTCTTCCTGGCTTCCTCTAAAGCCGCTTTATGGCGGGCATTGGTAATATAGATCTCATCATTAAATGCCAGATCTCCCTGGAAAAACAGTTCCTTTATCTGATCCTCCAGAAGATCGATCCCCTGTTCTTCCTTTGCGGATACAGACACAACAGGATGAGCAGTGATCTCCTGTAACTCTCCTTCTGTCACTACCTGCTCCAGATCTGCTTTATTCAGGATCACAATAGCCTTTTTATCCTTTAAAAGCTCCATGATCTCTCTGTCATTCTCATCCAGAGGAATCGAAGAATCCACTACAAAAAGCACCAGATCCGCGTCTTTTGCAGAATCGATCGCCTTTTCCACGCCAATCTTTTCCACCACATCTTCTGTATCCCGGATCCCAGCAGTATCTATGATCCGCAGGGAAATCCCGTGGAGAAGAATAGTCTCTTCCAGGATATCTCTGGTGGTTCCCGCTATATCTGTAACAATGGCTCTTTCTTCCCCCAAAAGAGTATTTAAAAGAGAAGATTTTCCTGCATTGGGTTTCCCTACGATAACGGTTTTGATGCCCTCTTTTACCAGTTTTCCCTCTTTTACACTGAGCAGGAGCCTGTCGATCTTCTCTTCCTGCTTCTTAACTTCTTTATACAGTGTTTCTCCATATCCGTCAATACTAATGTGCTCCGGATCATCCAGAGCCGACTCAATATAGGCGATCTGATAAATGATCGCCTCCCGGATTTCCCGGATAGCCTTCTGGATGTTTCCTTTCAGCTGACTCACAGAACTTTTCAGAGCATATTCATTTTTTGCGTTGATCACATCGATCACTGCCTCAGCCTGGGAAAGATCTATCCTGCCGTTTAAGAAAGCTCTCTTTGTAAACTCTCCCGGCTGGGCCGGCCTGGCGCCGTATTTGATCACTGTATCCAGGATCTTTCTCATGGCAAGGACACCTCCGTGACAGTCGATCTCCACGGTATCCTCCCCTGTATAGCTTCTCGGCCCGTCCATGACCATTACCAGAACTTCATCTATAGTCTCCTCCCCATCCTGGATAAATCCATAATTTATAGTATGGGAAGGCACTTTACGGATATCTTTTTTTCCTCCCTTGGAACGATAAATCCTGCCTGCGATCGCCCTGCTCTCTGGTCCGCTGATCCTTATGATCCCGATTCCTGAAGCTGACAGGGCTGTGGCGATCGCCGCTATAGTCTCTGCCATATTTTCTTCTCCTTTCTGCTTTAAATTCATTACTTTCATTCCCGCGAGGGTCTGATACCCCGATGCTTGTATCGCTGCTAGCTTGATGCTCCCTATGCTTGCATCGGGTCTTTGACTCTATGGGAAAATCCGAAGTGACTCTCTATAGAATAAAAAAGGTGAAAGCGCAGAAGAATCTCTCTTATTCACGCTTTCACCTAGAATAATCCACTATTTGTTATCTGTTTTTCAGTTTTACTACTACATGACGATATGGTTCATTTCCTTCGCTGTAGGTCTCTACATAACGGTTTCCCTGAAGGGCAGAATGAATGATCCTTCTCTCATAAGGATTCATAGGCTCCAGAGATACAGGTCTTCTGGTCTTTCTTACCTTATAAGCAATGCTTCTGGCCAGGTTTTCCAGAGTTTCTTTTCTCCGGTTCCTGTAATCTTCTGTATCCAGTTTAACCCGGATATATCCCTGTCGTCCCTTATTTACTACAAGACTGGTAAGATACTGGAGAGAATCCAGAGTCTGTCCTCTCTTTCCGATAAGGATGCCCATATCTTCTCCCTCAAAATCTATGTTCAGGTTTCCTTCTTCGTTCTTGTACTCCATCTTGATCTGAACCTGAAGGCCCATAGCATTGAACACTCCTGTAAGGAATTTCATTGCCTCTTCCTTGATCTGGGAAATTTCTTCCTCTGTTCTTACAAGAACTTTTCGCTCTTCTCTGGGCTTCTCCTCAGACTTCTTCTCTGCGGTCGCAGCTTCCTGAGGCTTTTCCTGAACTTTTACCGGATCTTCTTTTCTGTTCTCTTTTTTGATTTCTTTCTTATGTTCCCTCTTCTGCTCTTTTTTCTCTTCTTTAACAGCCAGGGGTTTTTCTGTTTTCTTTTCTTCTTTTTTGGCCGGGGCTGATTTTTTTACCGGTTCAGCTTTCTCTTCCGGGAAAATTTCAGTTGTTTCTTTCTTTGCGGCCTTGATGATAGCCGGCTTTGCGCCAAACCCTAAAAAGCCCGCTTTTCCCTGGGAGACTACCTGAATCTCCAGATTTTCACTGGAAGTTTCAAACTCAATACTGGCCTTTGTTATGGCCTCGTCCACGGTCTTTGCAGAGAATTCTCTGAATTCCATTCCTCTTCCCCCTTACCTTCTACTTCTTCTTTCTCTTATTTTCCTCGTCAAATGCGGCTACCATATTCGCCTTTGAAGCCAGACTTCCCGGTTTTGTCTTTGGAACTTTATATTCATATCCGGAAGTATTTTTTACAGACTCGCTTTTTTCTGCCATAGTCTTTCTCTTTGGCTCTTCAATATTCCGGACGTTCATTCTGGCCTGCTGGCTGATATTCTGAGAGGTAACCCCTCTTTTCGCCATCTTCTTTTCTCTTTTTTCTTTATTCTTCTGTATAAAAGCATCCATATCCATATGATCGATATGTCTGTTGATCACAAGCTGCTGGATCGTACGGACCAGAGAACCGATGATCCAGTAAATACCGATACCAAATGGGAATGTAAAACAGATAAACGCCGTAAACAGCGGCATAAAGATATTCATGCTCTTCATTGTCGCTTCCATCTGAGAAGGCGATCCGTTTCCGTTATTATTTGAAGTTGCTGTAGGCATTAACTTCATGTTGATCATCTGTGTAGCCCATGCCAGTACCGGTACAAGCACAGCTGCCACGATCATCAGATAATGATGAGAAGACCATCCTGCCTGGATAAGAGCCCAGGGATTATCCGCAATATTCAGTCCAAGGAAATTCTGCATAGGCTGAAGTTTGTCTGCTGCCTGATTCAGTACATCCGCAAATCCCTGGAACTGACTGATATCCGCCAGCTTATCCCACTGAGATGGAGACAGACTATACAAAAAGTCAATAACCTGATTGGCACTGCCTTCCTGTCCCTGTACCCAGCTGTAGCTTCTGATAGAATTGTCTGTGATGAACTGGCTGATAATATCTGAGTATCCACTGACACTGGTTATCTGTGTCACCGCATCACTGAATACATCCTTGATCCCGCCGATATATCCGGGGATCTTTATGATAACCTGATACAATGCAAAGAAGATCGGCATCTGGATCAACAGCTGAAGACAGCTTCCTGTAGGGGAAACGCCGTACTTCTCATATACAGCCATAGTCTCTTCCTGCATCTTCATCTGTGAATTCTGATCTTTCTTTCCTTTATACTTCTTCTGGATCTTCTGCAGCTCCGGCTGCATAACTGTATTCATTTTTGAAAATTTCTGCTGCTTGATCTGCAGAGGAGTCATAAAAGCGTAGATGATAATCGTAAATATAATAATACACAGGCCTAAATTATGGACTCCGATGCTGTAAATGCCGTTCATAAGCCATCCAAGGACTTCTGCCACCCAGTTTACGATCGGCATCGTACTTTTCGTCAGTAACATACCCAAAACAGTATCCTCCTTATAACCTTGTCACCCGTACCCTACGGCACCGGATCATATCCGCCTTTTGAAAAAGGATTGCACCGCAGGATCCTCCATGCGGCAAGGAGCCCTCCTTTTAAGGCGCCATATTTTTCAATAGCTTCCAAACCATACTGAGAACATGTGGGTATATACGGACAACATGTACTCTTCAGCGGGGACAAATATTTCTGATAGAATTTAATCATTTTGATCAATATTGTTTTCATTCTCTTCACTTCTCAAAATCTTATGGAGCTTTCCCAGATGCAGCAGGGCGCTCTCCAGAGAACGGAATCCCTGTTCCTTTCCGCTCACTCTTACGATCACTATCATATCATATCCGCAGGCAAATTTTTCTTCATTCAAACGATAGCTTTCTCTGATCAGCCGTGTCAGATGATGTCTCACAACACTGTTTCCGACTTTCTTGCTCACGGATATTCCGATTCTGTTGCGATTCAACTGGTTTTTTAATACATACATAACTAAATACCGATTTGCATAAGATGTTCCTTTTTTATAGACCAGTTGGAAATCCCAGTTTTTTCTCAACGATTCCGAATATTTCATACTCTAACCTTTAACAGCTTCGCAAAGAGAAGAAAAGACCACATGTCTGCGGTCTTAAGCTGATAATCTTTTTCTTCCTTTTGCTCTTCTGGCAGCTAACACTTTTCTACCGCCCTTACTGCTCATTCTAGCTCTGAATCCATGAACTTTGGATCTCTGTCTTTTCTTAGGCTGAAATGTCATTTTCATAATCAAGGCACCTCCCTTATATTAATGGACGTTTACCGAATTTTGAACGTCTCTCCTAGTTATGCATGATAGAAAACATCATTTCAATTATATTCACAAACCCCTATTTCGTCAAGTATTTCTTGTCAAAGTTATTCAAAAATTTTTCACTATTCAGCCATACAGCTCAGATTCGCAGCCAACGCTGCTTTTCCGCTGCTATGCAGCTAAATCTTCGCTTATGGCTAAACGCCATATGACTTAGGGTAAAGAGAAATTTCTGCAAGCAAGCTTGCGTCATTTTTCTTTACCCTAAGCCGCATGGCTGAATAGTTCTAAAAAAGTTATCCACATTTATCCACAGAATAATGTGGGTAACTTTTTGAAATCCGCAGTTATCCTCATTTCCTATCCACATATCTCTTCACAATTTCAGGTTTACGTAAATTTATCCACAAATTGTGGATAAGATGTGGATAAGTTCCGCAATATATACACATTCTTTCCCTATATTTTTTCAAAAATCCTTATTTTTCAAGGCTTTTTTACATGTGGATACTGTTTTTGACATTATACACATTTTTCACATTTGCTTTTTTCCACAGGTTTACAGATAATATTTATCACCATTATCCACACCCCTTTATCCACATAATCACTTATACACATTTTCCTGTTCCCGCCGGGATTTTTTATTCCTGTTCCTTCCTATATAAATATATCACCATCAGGATATCCACTTATCCACATTCCTTTTTTTCTTTTTCCCATCCTTGTTTCTTGAATTTTTCATTGATTAATACCGTTTTTTATTATAATATATAGATAATAATACTTTTTTTTACCGATGATTGAATGATGTGATCAGTCAATCATATATTTTTGTGTGTGAAAAGAGGCATAAAATACTTGTTAGGAGAATGAAAATGCACGTTATACAGGAAAAATGGCCGGAAATTTTAAATATGGTAAGGACGGAGCATGATTTATCTCCCATTGCTTTTACTACATGGCTGGAACCTCTCCAGGTATATAAAGTCGAGGGAAATACGGTCACGATCATCGTTCCAAGCGGCACTATCGGAGTTGACTATATTAATAAGAGATATCTTCTCCCCCTTCAGGTAGCCATTGTAGAAGCTACCGGAAAAAATTATCAGATTTCTCTGGTTCTCCCTGAGGATATTCAGGATGAGATCCAGGAAACCGTCAAAGAAGAAGACTCTTCCCTCAATGAAAATATTGTAAAAGCAGGACTTAATCCACGTTATACCTTCGATACCTTTGTGGTGGGGAGCAACAACAAAATGGCCCATGCAGCCTCTCTTGCCGTGGCGGAGTCCCCGGGAGAAGCTTACAATCCGCTGTTTATCTACGGAGGCGTTGGATTAGGAAAGACTCACCTGATGCATTCCATTGCCCATTTTGTCCTGCAGAAAAATCCAAATGCCAAGGTACTCTATGTTACCAGCGAAACCTTTACCAATGAACTGATCGATTCTATCCGAAACGGAAATAATTCTACAATGTCCAAGTTCCGGGAAAAATACCGGGATATTGACGTTCTGCTGATCGATGATATCCAGTTCATTATCGGAAAGGAGTCTACCCAGGAAGAATTTTTCCACACTTTCAATGCTCTTCACGGAGCGAAAAAGCAGATCGTCATATCCTCAGATAAACCGCCAAAAGACATGGAGATCCTGGAAGACCGTCTCCGCTCCCGGTTTGAATGGGGACTGATCGTAGATATTTCTTCCCCGGACTATGAGACCCGAATGGCGATCCTGCGGAAGAAAGAAGAACTGGACGGATATTCTATTGATAATGAGGTGATCGAATATATCGCCAGAAATGTAAAATCCAATATCCGTGAGCTGGAAGGCTCTTTAAATAAGATCATGGCCTATGCCAATCTGGAAAAAAGCGAGATCAATCTTGCCCTGGCGGAAAAGGTTTTAAAAGATATCATCTCACCTAATGAAAAACGGGTGATCACACCTGAATTGATCACTGATATCGTGGCCGATCACTTTGATCTGACCCCTGCGGATATCATAGGAAACAGAAGAAACAGCCAGATCGCCTTTCCAAGGCAGATCGTCATGTACCTCTGCCGTCATATGACCGACTGTACCCTGAAGATCATCGGTCAGTACCTGGGAGGCAGGGATCATACTACTATTATGAACGGGATCAACAAAATAGAGGCTGAACTGGAGACCTCAGAATCTACCCGTGAAGTGATCGATATCCTGAAGAAGAAGATCAACCCCTCCAAGCAGTAATTTTATCCACATCCTAAAGTGCATATTATGTGAATTTAATGTGGAAAGTTAAAGTTCCCCGAAAAGCCGGATTTTTGTCCACACCTTTATCAACCGGGTTTTCACATGAACTTCCAGCTTCACCCACAAAGTTATCCATACGCCGAAAGCCGTATTTTTCACGGGTTTCGGCACTTATACACATATTCACAGCCCCTACGGCGGCTACTGCGGATTATTTTATCTTTTTATTTTTATATTATACACTCCACCACAGAAAGGAAGTTATTCACATTATGAAATTATTCTGTTCAAAAGCCGAACTTCAAAAAAGTGTAAATATCGTTATGAAAGCCGTTCCGGCTAAAACAACCATGCCTATCCTGGAATGTATTCTTATCGATGCTTCCACCAACGACATTAAGTTTACCTCTAATGATATGGAATTGGGGATCGAAACCCGAGTCCAGGGAATGGTTCTGGAAAAAGGTATTATTGCCCTGGACGCAAAGATCTTTTCTGAAATTGTCCGGAAACTTCCTGACAGTGATGTTACTATAGAAACAGACGAGCGGTTAAACACGACTATTACCTGTGAAAAAGCAAAATTTAATATTCCCGGAAAGTCAGGAGAAGATTTCGCATATCTTCCTTTGATCGAAAAAAATGAATGTATACGGGTTTCGCAGTTTACTTTAAAAGAAATCATCCGGCAGACAATTTTTTCCATTGCTTTAAATGAGAATAACAAATTAATGACCGGGGAGCTTTTTCAGATCGAAGACAACCGTCTCAGAGTGATCTCTCTGGACGGACACCGTATTTCTATCCGCCGCGTTCCTTTAAAAGAGCCCTGCGAAGACCGTAAAGTGATCGTTCCAGGAAAGACTTTAAATGAGATCAGTAAGATCCTTTCCGGAGAACTGGAAGATATGGTCGACATTTATCTTTCTGCAAACCATATCCTTTTTGAGTTTGATGATACCACGGTAGTATCCCGTCTTATCGAAGGGGAATATTTCAAGATCGACCAGATGCTTTCCAGTGATTACGAGACAAAAGTAAAGATCAATAAAAAAGAATTTTTAGATTGTATTGACAGAGCTACCCTTCTTGTAAAAGAGGGCGATAAAAAACCTATCATCATCAATATTGAAGACGGACAGATGGAACTGAGCATAGATTCTCAGATCGGTTCCATGAAGGAAGACATTGATATTGAAAAAGAGGGAAAGGATATTATGATCGGTTTTAATCCTAAATTCCTGATCGATGCCCTGAAGGTTATTGATGATGAAGAAATCAGTATTTATCTTATGAACCCCAAAGCTCCGTGCTTTATCCGGGATGACGAGCAGCAGTATATTTATCTGATCCTGCCTGTAAATTTTAATGCTGCAGGAAGATAAATGCGGGTTTCGGAGGATTTTCCATAGAAAAAATATCAAAACCAGTCCCTAAGGGACAGATTAAGAAGGGGAAAAAATGGAAATTATCAAATTGAGAGAAGAATATATTAAACTGGGTCAGGCCTTGAAAGCCGCAAATCTGGTGGAGGACGGGGTTGAAGCCAAATTTGCGATCCAGGATGGAGAGGTAAAGGTCAATCAGGAGACAGAAACCAGGAGAGGCCGGAAGCTCTATGACGGGGATGTGATTTCCTATAATGGAGAGGAGATCCGGATCGAGAAATGATCCCGGAAGAAGTTAGGTGACCTATGTATATTGAATCCATAGAGCTGAAAGACTACAGAAATTACGAGACTCTGTCCTTGAATTTTGATAAGGGAACCAATATTTTTTACGGAGATAACGCCCAGGGGAAGACAAATATCCTGGAGGCTGTCTATCTCTGCGGAACGACAAAATCCCACAGAGGAAGCAAGGACAGAGAAATGATCCGGTTTCATGCGGAGGAGTCCCATATCCGCATGTTTGTGAACAAAGAAGGGATTTCCCGGAAAATTGACATGCATTTAAAGAAAAATAAAGCGAAAGGCATTGCCATTGACGGGGTTCCCATACGTAAAGCCGGAGAACTTTTCGGAATCCTGAACCTTGTATTTTTTTCCCCGGAGGACTTAAATATCATTAAAAACGGGCCGGGAGAGCGGAGAAGATTTCTGGATCTTGAATTATGTCAACTTAACAAACTGTATCTTTCGGATCTTTCAAATTATAATCATATTTTAAATCAGAGAAATAAGCTGCTGAAGGATCTGGCTTTTCAGCCTTCTCTTATGAGCACTCTGGAAGTCTGGGATGAGCAGCTGGTCCATTACGGAAGATCTGTGATCCGGAGCAGACGGGATTTTATAGAGGAAATGAACGGGATCATCCGGGAGATACACAGTAATATCACCGGGGGAAAGGAAGAGATCCAGTTGATCTATGAGCCCAGTATTTTAGAAGATGATTTTCTTTCTGCCCTTGCCCAGAATCAGGAAAGAGACTGCCGTTTTAAAATGACTTCCACAGGTCCCCACAGAGACGATATGGGGGTGAAGATCAACGGCATGGATATCAGAAAGTATGGTTCTCAGGGACAGCAGCGGACGGCTGCCCTGTCTCTGAAACTTTCAGAAATATATATGGTGAAAAAAAGGATAAAGGATATGCCGGTACTGCTTTTAGATGATGTATTATCCGAACTGGATTCCAACCGGCAGAATTATCTTTTAAACAGTATCCGTCAGGTGCAGACCATGATCACCTGCACAGGGCTGGATGATTTTATCGACAAAAGATTTCATATCAATAAAATATTCAAGGTAGTTGACGGGAAAGTGTACTGTCCTTCTTAAAAGTTTACATAATTTCTATTGACAGACGCCTATTATTCCCGGCACAGGCCGGTTCACAGGAGGAATTACATGAGTACAGAAAATAATACAGAGTATGGTGCTGACCAGATCCAGATTCTGGAAGGCCTGGAAGCGGTAAGAAAAAGACCCGGTATGTATATCGGCAGTACCTCGGCCAGGGGCCTTCATCATCTGGTTTACGAGATCGTAGACAATTCAGTAGATGAGGCTCTGGCCGGTGCCTGTGATACTATAGAAGTATCAATAAATGAAGACAATTCAGTTACAGTCACAGATAACGGAAGAGGAATTCCTGTAGGAATCAACCATAAAGCAGGGATCCCGGCGGTGGAAGTGGTCTTTACTGTCCTTCACGCAGGGGGAAAATTCGGCGGCGGCGGATACAAGGTGTCCGGAGGACTTCACGGAGTGGGAGCTTCTGTAGTAAACGCTCTGTCCACCTGGCTGGAAGTGAGGATCTGCCATGAAGGAAAGATCTATCAGCAGCGGTATGAACGAGGTAAGGCTATGTACAGCCTGAAAATAGTGGGAGACTGCGATCCTGACAAGACCGGAACTATGGTTACCTTCCATCCGGACCCGGAGATTTTTGAAGAAACGGTTTTTGATTTTAATACATTAAAACATCGCTTCAGGGAGATCGCTTTTCTTACTAAAGGTCTGAAGATCATTGCAAGAGATCTGAGAGAAGAAGAGCCGAAAGAGGTGGTCTTCCATTACGAAGGGGGGATCCGGGAATTCGTCCAGTATCTGAACAAGAGCACCACGCCTCTTTATGAGGATATCCTGTATTTTGAAGGAACAAAGGACGGGGTCATGGTGGAAGTGGCCATGCAGCACAACGATGCCTATACAGAAAATACTTACGGCTTTGTAAATAATATCACTACTCCCGAAGGCGGAACCCATATCATGGGATTCCGGAATGCCCTTACAAAAACCTTTAATGATTATGCCAGAAAAAACAAGCTGTTAAAGGATAATGAGCAAAATCTGTCCGGAGAGGATATCCGGGAGGGACTTACAGCTATTATCAGTGTGAAGATCGAAGATCCTCAGTTTGAAGGCCAGACCAAGCAGAAACTGGGAAACAGCGAGGCAAGAGGCGCGGTTGACAGCGTTGTCAGCAGCCAGCTGGAAATCTATCTGGAACAGAATCCGGCAGTCGCCAAGATCATTGTGGAGAAATCTATCCTGTCTCAGAGAGCCAGGGATGCGGCCAGAAAGGCAAGGGAGCTGACCAGGAGAAAATCTGCTCTGGATGGAATGTCCCTGCCAGGCAAGCTGGCGGACTGTGTAGACAAGGATCCCAGCAAATGTGAGATCTATATTGTAGAGGGAGATTCTGCAGGGGGATCTGCAAAGACTGCCAGAAGCAGGGCGACCCAGGCAATCCTTCCTCTGAGAGGAAAGATCCTGAACGTGGAGAAAGCAAGGCTGGATAAGATCTATGCCAATGCGGAGATCAAAGCCATGATCACAGCTTTCGGTACAGGGATACATGAAGATTTTGATATCACCAAGCTGAGATACCATAAGATCATTATCATGACAGATGCCGATGTGGACGGCGCCCACATTGCAACCCTTCTCCTTACATTTTTGTACAGGTTTATGCCGGAGCTGATCAAACAGGGTTATGTATATCTGGCAAAACCGCCTTTATTCAAGCTGGAGAAGAACAGGAAGATCTATTACGCCTATACAGAGCAGGAACAGGCGGATATCTTACAGGAGATCGGCCTGGAGGGTTGTTCTATCCAGCGTTATAAAGGTCTGGGAGAGATGGATGCAGATCAGCTTTGGGAGACGACTATGGACCCGGAGAGAAGAATTCTTATGCGGGTAGTCATGGATGAGGATTCTACCTCTGAACTGGATCTGACTTTTACTACCTTAATGGGAGATAAAGTAGAACCCAGAAGAGAATTTATCGAAGAGAACGCCAAATATGTAAAAAATCTGGACATTTAAGAAATCCGGATCTAAAGGAGAAACCAGATGGAAGATAATATTTTTGACAAAGTCCAGGAAGTGGACCTGCAGAAAAAAATGGAGGAATCTTACATTGAATACGCTATGAGCGTTATTGCCTCCAGGGCGCTTCCGGATGTAAGAGACGGCTTAAAGCCGGTGCAGAGAAGAATCCTCTATTCTATGATAGAGTTAAATAACGGTCCTGATAAACCCCATAGAAAATGTGCCCGTATCGTAGGTGATACCATGGGTAAATATCATCCTCATGGGGACAGTTCCATCTATGGAGCGCTGGTCAATATGGCACAGGACTGGTCTACCAGATATCCTCTGGTAGACGGACATGGAAACTTCGGTTCTGTGGACGGGGACGGCGCTGCCGCCATGCGTTATACAGAGGCCAGATTGAGTAAGATTTCCATGGAAATGCTTGCGGATATCAATAAAAATACTATAGATTTTGTACCAAACTTTGATGGTACAGAGAAAGAACCTACCGTGCTGCCTGCCAGATATCCAAATCTGCTGGCAAACGGCACATCCGGTATTGCAGTAGGTATGGCTACCAATATCCCTCCTCATAATCTGAGAGAGATCATTAACGCAGTGGTAAAGATCATTGACAATCAGATCGAGGAAAACAGAGAGACTACTATTGAGGAAATCCTCTCTATCGTAAAAGGTCCTGATTTCCCTACCGGAGCTACGATCCTGGGAACCAGAGGAATTGAGGAAGCTTACCGTACAGGACGGGGCAAGATCCGGGTACGTGCAGTGACAGATATTGAGACTATGCCAAACGGAAAATCACAGATCATTGTCACAGAGCTGCCTTATATGGTCAATAAAGCAAGGCTTATCGAAAAGATCGCAGAGCTGGTAAGAGATAAGAAAGTAGAAGGGATCACCGCTATCAACGACCACTCCAACAGGGAAGGTATGCGTATCTGTATTGAACTGAAAAGGGACGCCAATGCCAATGTGATCCTGAATCAGCTTTATAAACATACACAGCTTCAGGATACTTTTGGCGTGATCATGCTGGCCCTGGTCGGAAATACGCCTAAAGTCATGAGCCTTCTGGAAATGCTGAACTACTATCTGGAACATCAGGAAGATGTGGTCACAAGAAGGACTCAGTACGACCTGAATAAGGCGGAAGCCAGAGCTCATATTGTTTCCGGTTTGCTGAAAGCTCTGGATGTCATCGACCAGGTGATCCAGATCATCCGAAATTCAAAAACAAGGCAGGAAGCGAAGGATACCTTAATGGAGACCTTTGGCTTTACAGATGTACAGGCTCAGGAAATCGTAAATATGCGTCTGTATCAGCTTACAGGAATGGAGAGAGAACGTCTTCAGAATGAATTTAACGATCTGGAAGTAAAGATCAGGGAGCTGAAGGCAATCCTGTCCGACAGAAATCTGCTTCTTCGTGTGATCCGGGAAGAAATCCTGGAAATCGCAGAAAAATATGGTGATGACAGAAGGACTTCCATTGGTTATGACGAGTATGACATTTCCATGGAAGATCTGATCCCCAAGGAAAATACAGTGATAGCCATGACAAAACTGGGCTACATAAAGAGGATGACCGTGGACAATTTCCGCAGCCAGAACAGAGGCGGAAAGGGAATCAAAGGAATGTCCACCATAGAAGATGATTATATTGAAGAGCTGTTGATGACTACAACTCATCATTATCTCATGTTCTTTACAAGTACAGGAAGGGTGTACCGGATAAAGGCATATGAGATCCCGGAGGCCAGCAGAACGGCCAGAGGAACCGCTATCATCAATCTACTCCAGCTCCAGCCGGAGGAGAAGATCACAGCGGTGATCCCTATCAATGACTTTAAGAAGGGGAACTTCCTCTTTATGGCAACAAAGAACGGACTTGTAAAGAAAACACCGATTGAGGATTATGCAAATGTGAGAAAGACAGGTCTTGCCGCTATTGCTCTGAGAGAAGATGACGAACTTATTGAAGTGAAGTTTACAGATAATAAGAAAGATATTATACTGGTAACAAAATTCGGACAGTGTATCCGCTTTAAAGAAACGGATGTAAGAGTTACCGGAAGGGTTTCCATGGGTGTAAGGGGAATCAACCTGATGGAAGAGGATGAAGTTATCGGTATGCAGCTTACCTGCCAGGGAGATTACCTTCTGATCGTATCAGAAAAAGGCCTTGGAAAACGTACCTCTGTAGGGGAGTTTACCCGTCAGAACAGAGGCGGAAAAGGTGTGAAATGCTATAAGATCACAGAAAAAACAGGAAATGTGATCGGTGTGAAGGCTGTAAACAGTGATAATGAAATTATGCTGATCACTACAGAAGGAATTATCATCCGTCTGGAGTGTAGAGATATTTCCATTCTGGGAAGGATCACATCAGGAGTAAAACTGATGGATCTGAAAGATGATATTACAGTGGCAAGTATTGCAAAAGTAAGAGATAAAGATGAGGAAGGAAACCAGGAAGCAGATGCTTCTGACAGAGGAGAGGAATAGATTAATTTCATGATAGCGATAAAAAAAGGGGTTATATTTATTTTGACGGTTTCTGTCTGTATGTTTATCCTGACAGGCTGCGGGGGAAAAAAGGTGAATACCAAATCTCCTGAAGCTGTGGTAAGATCTCTGATCCGTTCCTATCAGGAACAGAATATCCAGGATGTAAAAACGTGCTATGGTCTGTCAGAAAATGAAGAAGTACAGGAAGAGCTCCAGAAAGAAATTGATTATAATCTGAGACTTTTTAAAGCCTATAAAGCAAAAAGCATAGATTTCAAAAAATCAGATTCTCTGGGGAAAAGCGGAGACAGCCAACTGGTCTATGTATGGTTTGACTATAAACCGGAAGATGGAGAGAAAGATCAGGAATGCCCGGTATTGTCCTTTTATTTTGTGAACAAGGATGAAAAAAGATATTCTGTAGTTCCGGCAAAAGATGTGACAGGGGAAATGAGCGAGTATTCCAGAGCCGCTTATAAAAAATTTACAGGAACAGATACCTATAAAAAATATAAGAAGGACTTTGAGAAATTTCAGAAAGCAAATCCATCTTATGAAGAAGAGCTGGACAAGCGTTTCAGCCAGTCAGTCAGCAAAACGTAAAAATAGCTGATCAAGGCTCTGTCAGGAGTGTGCATTAAAAGAAAAGATATATATTTTAATGCACACTTCTTTTGCCTGGAAAAATCAGATGTGTCTGCCTGGCTTGTTGCCTGCGGAAATTAAAGAAGAAAGTGAGCAGAGGAAAGTGAAGAGAATTTTATTAATGGTGGCATATAATATCCTGTTGGTGCCTTATTATTGGTGCAAGCTTTGCTATTATGCCAGCCATGTAGAAAAATATACAGAGGAAGAGAGATATAAACTCCTCAGATTTATAGATAACCGGGCTATCACCGGAGGACGTATTCATATTGAAGTCCATGGGGAAGAAAATATACCGAAAAAGAACGGGTTTATGTTTTTCCCTAATCATCAGGGACTTTTTGACGTGCTCGCGATCATACAGGCCTGCCCAACTCCTTTTTCAGTTGTCATGAAAAAGGAAATCCAGAATATACCATTCTTGAAGCAGGTTTTTGCATGTATGAAAGCATTTGCCATAGACAGAGAAGATGTAAAACAGTCTATGCAGGTGATCATTCAGGTAACCAAGGAAGTAAAGGCGGGAAGAAACTATCTGATCTTTGCAGAAGGGACCAGGACAAAGGATCCCAATAATGTCCATGAATTTAAAGGGGGAAGCTTTAAACCTGCAGTGAAAGCAAAATGTCCTATTGTACCAGTGGCTCTTATTGATTCTTATAAATCTTTTGATACCAAATCCATTGAAAAGGTAAATGTACAGGTTCATTTTCTGAAACCCCTTCTATATGAAGAGTATAAAGATATGAAGACAGTAGAGATCGCCCAAGAGGTAAAAAGCAGGATTGAAAAAGTTATAAAAGAAAATGAAAAAAATTAAAAAAAGTAATTGACAAAAAGACATAAATGGAGATATAATACATATTGCTCATGCAGAGCAAAAAATTGAATTATTTAATATGATTCAGGCAATGGAGAAATACTCAAGTGGCTGAAGAGGCGCCCCTGCTAAGGGTGTAGACGGTTCACGCCGTGCGAGGGTTCAAATCCCTCTTTCTCCGCTGACAGTTTTGAGATTAAAAAAAACTTGAAAAAAGTTCTTGACAAACGATAAGATTTGTGATAATCTATTAAAGCTGTCGAAAAGAACAGAAAATCTTGAAAAAAATAAATTTTCAAGAAAATGAAAAAAGTTCTTGACAAGCCAGAAAAGATGTGATAATCTAATATGGCTGTCGCAAGACAGGAACCTTGATAACTGAACAGTGAAACACATGAACTGAAAATTCTTTTACATTCATTTTTAAAAACGGTTCAACGAACCAAAACAGTAAAAGGTTGGATAAGCGAGAGTTTATCATGACCTGGACAAACACTTTATCAGAGAGTTTGATCCTGGCTCAGGATGAACGCTGGCGGCGTGCCTAACACATGCAAGTCGAGCGAAGCACTTAACTTCGATCCTTCGGGTGAAGAGTTCTGTGACTGAGCGGCGGACGGGTGAGTAACACGTAGGTAACCTGCCTCACACAGGGGGATAACAGTTAGAAATGACTGCTAATACCGCATAAGCGCACAGGGCCGCATGG
>DXIQ01000037.1 GCA_019112785.1 Candidatus Blautia stercorigallinarum | reverse complement strand
AGTAAAAAAACAGGGGAGCTTGTAAACAGGCTGAGAGGAAGTTGTGAACTTCGACCCGGGAACCTGATTTGGATAATGCCAACGTAGGAAGAAAGATGAGATTTCAGGAGATGGCAGAGTCCGTCTCCTTTCTTTTTGTGCGATAAGTCCGGAAAGCTGAGAGAAGTCCCAAGCTAGGGTTCCATATAAAAAACAGAATACAGATCACAGTTGAGAGTGAGCCAATGGGTTCATGAAGGGGTGCACCACCACGGGTGTATTACTTCGTGAACCCTTTTTTATTCTATGGGGCTGTTCCATTAATCAGAATGAGAATATTTATACATTTTACTGCTTAGTCTGCGCTGCTTTGAGCCTATGGTCTCAAAGCTGTGCTCGACAAATTCGCATAAAATGTATAAATATTCCTGAGGCATGACGGACAGTATCATAGAATAAAGCCTCTCTGTGTGGCAGAAATTCCAGAAAGGAGAGGAAGATGATTGTAAATGGAGAAAAGGCGGCCTGGGAGACCGGTCTGACAGTGGAGAAGCTGCTGGAAACAAGAAATTACCGGACAGACCGGGTTGCTGTAGAAAAGAACGGAGAGATCGTTCCAAAGAAAAATTATCCCACAGAAGAGATCCTGGAAGAGGATCGGATCGAGATCGTCAGTTTTGTAGGAGGAGGCTGATCTTATGGAGAAAAGGATCCCATCCAGGGAAGAACTGCAAAATGCCCTTCTTTCCCGGTGTACCAGGGAAGAAGTGGAGAAGCTGAGAAATGCAGAGGTGGCAGTGGCCGGTCTTGGAGGACTGGGTTCTCATGTGTCTGTGTTTCTGGCCAGAGCAGGAGTGGGACATCTTCACCTTGTTGATTTTGATAAGGTGGATATGACCAACCTGAACAGGCAGCATTATTTTATCTCCCACCTGGGTATGGATAAGACAGAAGCCCTGAAAGAGCAGCTTCTTCAGATCAATCCATGGCTGGATATTAAGACCAGCTGCGAAAGGGTCACAGAAGAAAATATCCCCAGGCTTTTTCAAAATGCGGATATTATCTGTGAAGCTTTTGACAGGCCGGAAAATAAAGCCATGCTGGTCAACAGCTGTCTGGAGCTTTTTCCTGAAAAACCTCTGGTCTGCGCCAGCGGTATGGCCGGCTTTGGAAGGAGCAACGCCATAGTCACCAGACAGGTGGGAAAAAATTTTTATCTCTGCGGAGACGGGGTTTCCGGGATCGAGGAGGGACAGGGACTGGCAGCCCCCAGGGTGGCCCTGTGCGCTGCCCATGAGGCAAACCTGATCCTGGAACTGATCCTGCAATGAAGATCCGGGCCGGGGAAGAGAAAGCCAGGCTCCCTGGCTGGAGGGAAAGAAACTTCTGAAACAAGAGAAAAGGAAACAAAAAGGAAAACTAAGAAATGAGGGAAGAAAAATGAACCATACAAAAGACACTTGGAAAATCGGAAACCATGAATTTACTTCCAGATTTATTCTGGGATCCGGAAAATATTCTCTGGATCTGATAAAGGCAGCGGTAGAGCAGGCCAAAGCCCAGATCATTACCCTGGCTCTTCGCCGGGTAAACGAAGGGGGCGCCGCCAATATCCTGGATTATATCCCCCAGGGTGTCAGTCTTCTGCCGAATACTTCAGGAGCCAGAGATGCCCAGGAGGCAGTGCGGATCGCCAGGCTTTCCAGAGAAGTCTGCGGCAGCGATCTGGTAAAGATTGAGATCATGCGGGATACCAGATATCTTCTTCCGGACAACCAGGAAACCATTAAAGCTACAGAGATCCTGGCAAAAGAAGGCTTTACCGTTATGCCCTATATGTATCCGGATCTTAATGCCGCCAGAGATATGGTCCAGGCAGGAGCCGCCTGTATCATGCCTCTGGGAGCGCCCATCGGATCCAACAAAGGCCTGTGCACCAAAGAATTTATCCAGATCCTCATTGATGAGATCGATCTGCCTATTATTGTAGATGCCGGTATCGGAAGACCTTCCCAGGCCTGCGAGGCTATGGAAATGGGTGCCGCGGCAGTCATGGCCAATACCGCTATTGCAACAGCAGGAGATGTGCCTCTTATGGCTGACGCCTTCCGTAAGGCTATAGAAGCAGGAAGAGAGGCTTACCTTTCCGGACTGGGAAGAGTTATGGAAAAAGGAGCCAGCCCTTCATCACCCCTTCCAGGATATCTTCAGGACTAGGAGGCAGAGACAATGAGTCAGGAAAATCACGTAAACGAAAGTATCATCAATGAGGAAGTAAAAGAATTTCTGGAAAAAGGAAAACGGACGGATCATATGAAATATCTGCCGGATATGGAAGTGATCCAAAGCGATGTGATGGACAAAGTCCGGGAGGCTGCAAAAAATTATGACTACAGCCTGTATACAGAGGCAGATGTGAGAAGGGCTCTTTCCCATGACTATAAGACACCGGAAGATTTTAAGGCCCTCCTTTCACCGGCGGCCCTTCCTCTTCTGGAGGAGATTGCCCAGTGCGCCCAGAAAGAGACCAGGAAACATTTCGGCAATTCCATTTATATGTTTACCCCTATCTACATAGCCAATTACTGTGAAAATTATTGCATATACTGCGGATTTAACTGCCATAACAGGATCAAAAGAGCCCGGCTCACCTATGAAGAGATTGATAAGGAAATGGCGGCTATCGCCAAATCCGGTCTTCAGGAGATCCTGATCCTGACAGGAGAGAGCCGGAAAAAATCCACGGTAGAATATATCGGAGAGGCCTGCAAGATCGCCAGAAAATATTTCAGGGTCATCGGTCTGGAGGTTTATCCCATGAATTCCGATGAATACGCCTACCTTCATAAATGCGGGGCAGACTATGTCACGGTCTTCCAGGAAACTTATCATGCAGACAAATATGAGACTCTCCATCTGGCAGGTCATAAAAGGATCTACCCTTATCGTGTCAACGCCCAGGAGAGAGCTCTTATGGGCGGTATGAGGGGAGTAGCCTTCGGCGCCCTCCTGGGACTGGACGATTTTCGGAAAGACGCTTTTGCCACAGGTATGCATGCCTGGTATCTCCAGAAAAAATATCCCCAGGCAGAGATTTCTTTCTCCTGCCCGAGACTCCGTCCCATTATTAACAACGATAAGATCAATCCTATGGACGTTCACGAGGCCCAGCTTCTGCAGGTAGTCTGCGCCTACCGTCTGTTTATGCCTTTTGCAGGGATCACCATCTCTACAAGAGAGTGCGCCAGAGTAAGGGACAACCTGGTAAAGATCGCCGCTACCAAGATTTCCGCCGGAGTCAGCACCGGTATCGGCGAGCATG
>DXIQ01000036.1 GCA_019112785.1 Candidatus Blautia stercorigallinarum | reverse complement strand
GAAGGCAGGGCTTATAAGTTGTCTTGATTATTACAATGAGCGTCATGCTTTGAAGTTATGTTGAACCGCCGTATGCCGAACGGCATGTACGGTGGTGTGAGAGGGGAGAGAAAATCTCCCCTACTCGATTTGTGCATGGAAAAATATGCAAAATATGTAGAAATCTGACGGCGGTGCAGAACCGGAAATAAGAAAAACTATTGTAAAATGATTAAAAAATAACATTTTTCCATAAATTATAGTGCAAAATACCTAAAAATGGACGAAAATGCACAATTATTGAACGGTTATGCACACTATAACCGTACCCGCTTTGGTATAATAAGGAACATAAAGCAGGACATATGATAAACATATGGAAAAATGTTTTTATTTATTAAAGGAGGACAAGTGTTATGAAGAGAAAAGTACTTGCAGCTTTAATGGCTGGAACTATGGCTCTGTCTCTTGCGGCCTGCGGCGGCGGAGGAAGCAGCTCAGGTTCATCAGGCGGCAGCAGCGAATCAGCGGCAGGCGGAGACGAGCATACTCTGACCCTGTTTGCATGGGATCCAAACTTTAACATCCCGGCAATGGAGGCAGCTGGCGCTGACTACAAAGAAAATGTAGACCCGGATTTCAATCTGGAAGTTATCGAGCAGGCTTCTTCAGAGGATGTGGAGACAGCTATCACAACAGCTGCTTCAGCAGGAAACTATGAGACTCTGCCGGATATCGTTCTTTTCCAGGATCACTACATTCAGCAGTATGTTTCTGATTATCCGGATGCATGGGTTCCCCTGGATGATGTAGATATCAACTGGGATGATTTCTCGGCAGAGAAACTGGACTACTCCACTATCGACGGCGTACATTACGGTGTGCCGGTAGATAATGGTACAGTTGTATGTGCTTACCGTGTAGATCTTCTGGAGCAGGCAGGACATACGATTGATGAACTGACAGGATGTACCTGGGATGAATTCGAGCAGATCGCCCTTGATGTTAAAGAGGCAACCGGCAAATACATGATGTGTATGAACAGTGACGGTAACGACCTTGTATACATGATGCTTCAGGCTGAAGGCGTATCCCAGTTCAAAGATGGACAGCCATACATCACAGATAATGAGACACTGGTTCAGGTTGTAAATACAATCGTTAAGTTTGTAAACGAAGGTATCTGTCTCCTTCCAAACAGCTGGGAAGATTACACAAATACAGCGATCCAGGGTGATCAGGTAGCTGGTGTTATGAATGGAAACTGGATCATCCCGACTATCGAAGCAGTTGAAGCCAACAGCGGTAAATGGGAGATCACAACCATGCCTACCTACTCCGGTGAAGAAGGTTACGCAAGTAACGGCGGTTCTTCCCTGTATATCACAGCAAACTGCCAGAACACAGATCTTGCAAAAGATTTCCTTTCTTATACATTCGGCGGAAGTACAGTTACATATGATAACGCACTTCTGGATGGCGGTGTGATTTCCACATACGCACCGGCAGGTGAGACAGATGTATACAACCAGGGTGTTGCATACTTCAACGATCAGCCGATCTATGCTGACATTGTTGAGATGGGTACTCATGTAGGAATCGTAGAGCAGAGCCCATACCACTACTCCGCTCGTAACTACATCGGTTCCGCTATCATCAATATTATAAACGGCGCAGATACCATGGATGCTCTTCAGGAAGCAGAAGATCAGTTAGTATTCGAAATGGGCGGCTGATAAATACCGTACATCATAAAAAGGAACAGGCGGGGGGACGGATTTCCGTCTTCCCGCCTGTGTTATAAAAGGAGGGGCTTTACTTGAAGGAAAAACGGAAGATGTCGCTGCTGGCAAAGCAGTCGGCGGCGGGCTGGATCTATCTTCTTCCTGCAACCATACTGATTGCAGTTATGGCCTTCTGGCCTATGATCCAGGCTTTTATTATGTCTTTACAGACCGGTTCCAGTGCGAACATGACCTGGTCTGAACCACTTTTTAATAACTACTCAAGAATGTTTCAGGATAAGCTGTTCCTTCGTTCTGTAGGAAACACCTTCCTGTATCTGATCATTCAGGTGCCGATCATGCTGATCCTGGCAATCCTGCTGGCACAGCTTTTGAATAATAAGGACTTGAAGTTTAAGGGATTTTTCCGTACATGTGTATTCCTGCCATGTGCCACTTCTCTGGTTTCCTATTCCTTGATCTTCAAATCTTTATTTGCAACAGAGGGACTTATTAATACGATCCTCGTAAACTTACATATTTTCCAGGAAAATTTCAATTTCCTGGGCACTGCTGCTACTGCCAAGGCAGTTATCATCATTGCCCTGATCTGGAGATGGACAGGCTACAATATGGTATTCTATCTGGCAGGCCTTCAGAATATCGAATATTCTGTATATGAAGCAGCTAAGATCGACGGTGCAAACGGCTGGAAAACATTCTGGTTTATTACAGTACCGCTTCTGAAACCTACGATCATCATGACATTTATCATGTCCATCAATGGTACTCTGCAGCTGTTCGATGAGTCTGTAAACCTGACAAATGGCGGACCTGCAAACGCTACGATCACAATGACCCACTATATCTACAACAGTACATTCGGACAGGGTGTTGCGAACTTCGGTTACGCTACAGCAATGTCATTCTTCGTATTTATCCTGGTGGCGATCCTTGCGATAATCAACATGAAAGTAGGTGATACACGTGACTAAGAAAAAGAATAAAAGCGCGATCCAGCGCAGGCTTATTCCAACATATATCTTTTTGATCATTGTGTCATTTATATCGGTATTCCCCTTTTACTGGATGATCTCCGCGGCCACCAATACATCTTTTGATGTGGCTAACGGACGTATTATCCCGGGAACTCATGCTCTGGAAAATTTCCAGAACCTTATAAGCGGCAGCAATCTTTGGGGCGCTATGGGAAATTCTATATTGTATGCCATCGTGCAGACACTCCTTGCGATCTTCGTCTGCTCACTGGCAGGATATGGATTCGAGCTTTATCATGACAAGAAAAAGGATACGGTATTTACTATCCTTCTTCTGGCTATGATGATCCCTCAGGTGGCTACCATGATCCCTCTGTTTAAGATGATTTCCAGTATGGGTCTTCTGAATACAGTATGGGCTTTCATCATGCCGTCTATCTCCACCCCGTTTTTGATCATGATGTTCCGGCAGAATTCCAGGAACTTCCCTATCGATGTTATGGAAGCAGCCCGTATTGACGGACTCAGTGAATTCATGATCTTCATCCGCATGTATATGCCAATGATGAAAGCTACCTATGCTGCAGCAGGCGTTATCACATTTATGAATGCATGGAACGCATACCTGTGGCCAAAGGTTACTATGACAGATCCGAATGCTCAGACAATGCCTATGTTGATCGCAAACCTGTCTTCCGGTTACACCACAGACTATGGTATGCTGATGATGGGCGTACTTTTCTGTTCTGTTCCTACAATGATCGTATTCTTTGTATTACAGAAACAGTTTGCAGAAGGTATTACAGGTGCAGTAAAATAAGCAGTATGATACATACAGGGAGCTGTTGCGCAATGCAGCAGCTCCTTCTTTTATAAGGATGAAAAAAGTTTGTGAAAGGTTGTTTAGAAATCTTATATTATTTGGTTTCACATACGATACAAGAACTGAAAGGTTTATATTATACTGTAACCAGATAAAAGGAGGAAAGAAAACATGAAGGTATTTGATTATCAGAAGGTGAAAGATCCCAGGTATTTCCGGGACGGAAGACTGGATGCCCATTCAGATCATCCATATTATGCTTCTGCACAGGAAGCGGAAGCTGGAGAAAATTTATTTATGGAAAGTCTGAACGGCCTTTGGAAATTCCATTATGCCCGGAATTACGGTTCTGCCATACCGGGATTTGAGTCAATGGATTATGACTGCAGGAGCTGGGAGGATATCCGTGTGCCGGCCCATATCCAGATGGAAGGCTATGACGTGCCTCAGTACGCCAATACCCAGTATCCATGGGAAGGCCATGAGGAGATTATACCTGGAGAAATTCCGGAAAGGTTTAATCCGGTGGCAAGTTACGTGAAATATTTTGAAGTCCCGGAACAGATGAAAGGAAGAAGGCTTTTTATCTCCTTCCAGGGAGCAGAAAGCGGTCTGGCTCTCTGGCTGAACGGACATTTTGTGGGATACAGTGAGGATACCTTTACCCCTTCCGAATTTGAACTGACAGATTATGTTCAGGAGGGAGAAAACAAACTGGCGGCCCAGGTGTTTAAATGGACTTCCAGCAGCTGGTGCGAGGATCAGGATTTTTACAGATTTTCAGGTATTTACAGAGATGTTTATCTGTATACAGTGCCTGATGTACATATCCGGGATCTGAGGATCCGGGCTATCCCTGATGAGACCCTGACAAAGGGAACGCTGGAGATCCGCACAGAAGCCTGGGGAGAGGGAAAAGCGGAAATCTGTCTCTCAAAAGACGGACAGACTTTCCAGGGAGCCTTTGATCTGAAGGACGGAGGCATTACCATGGAGATCGGTAATCCCGCTCTTTGGAGCGCGGAAGATCCCCAGCTTTATGATCTTACTATCCAGGTATATGATAAAGAAGGAAATCTTCAGGAATACATTCCGGAGAGAGTTGGTTTCCGGAGATTTGAGATGAAAGATCGGATCATGACTCTGAATGGAAAACGGATCGTCTTTAAAGGAGTGAACCGTCATGAGTTCAGCTCAGTTACCGGACGTCATGTTTCAGAGGAAGAACTGATCAAAGATTTAAAGACCATGAAGCAGAACAATATCAATGCCATCCGTACCTGTCATTATCCAGATGCTTCACCTCTTTATCGTCTCTGTGATGAATATGGTCTGTATCTCATTGACGAAACGAATCTGGAATCCCACGGTTCCTGGGATACGGTGGAAGCTTCCGGAGATTTTTCACCGGTAGTTCCTTGTGACAGACCGGAATGGCAGGATATGATGCTGGATCGTGCCAACTCTATGTATCAGAGAGATAAGAACCATCCGGCAATCCTGATCTGGTCCTGCGGCAACGAGTCTTTCGGAGGAAAAGATATTTTTGAAATGTCTCAGTTCTTCCGGAAAGAAGATCCCACCCGTCTGGTCCACTATGAAGGTATTTTCCATGACAGAAGATATAATGATACCAGCGATATGGAAAGCCAGATGTATACTTCCGTGGAGAATATTAAAAAATTCCTGGAGAAAGACAGGAGCAAACCTTTCATCTGCTGTGAGTATACCCACGCCATGGGAAATTCCTGCGGCGCTATGCACAAATATACAGATCTGACAGACACAGAGCCTATGTATCAGGGAGGCTTCATATGGGATTATATTGACCAGACCCTGTATAAAAAAGACAGGTACGGCAAAGAGTTCCAGGCATATGGCGGAGATTTCGGAGAGCGCCCTACAGACTATGAATTCAGCGCCAACGGTATTGCCCACGGAGGAGAGAGAAATCCTTCTCCTAAGATGCAGGAAGTGAAGTTCAATTATCAGAATATCACAGCACAGGTGGGAGAGCAGGAGGTCCGGGTGATCAACAAGAACCTGTTTGTAAATACAGATGCTTTCAAGTGTATTGTGACAGTGGCAAGAAACGGAAAAGTCATCAGAAGAGCCGGACTTGAGACCTGCGTAGAGCCTTTATCTGAGAAGACCTATACCCTTCCTGTTTCCAAAGAGACAAAGCCAGGTGAATACACGATCACCGTTTCTTTCCATCTGAAAGAGGATACGATGTGGGCAAACGCCGGACATGAAGTGGCTTTTGGACAGTATGTTTATAAGGTTCAGGAAGAGGAAAAGACCTGCCAGAAGAAGATCCGTGTGATCAGAAGCGTGCATAACATCGGCGTCCAGGGAGAAAATTTTGAAGTGATCTTCTCCGTTCTTAACGGCGGCCTGGTTTCCTACAAATACGGCGGGAAAGAAATGATCGAGGCAATTCCAAAACCAAACTTCTGGAGAGCGCCTACAGACAATGACAACGGAAACTTTATGCCTGCAAGATATGCCCAGTGGAAGGCTGCCAGTCTGTATGCAACACATAAAGATTACCGGGAAAATACCTACGCAAAGATCCTGGAACCTGAACTGGAGGAAAAGGATCTTACTGCGAAAGTGACCTTTACTTATCTCCTGCCTACAGTCCCGGCTGCACAGTGCCAGCTTTCTTATGAAGTAGACGGAGATGGAAAGATAAAGACAGTTCTTTCCTATGATCCGGTGAAAGAGCTGGGGGATATGCCGGAATTTGGCGTTATGTTCAAATTTAACGCAGATTATGATCATCTGGAATGGTATGGTCTGGGCCCGGCAGAAACCTATGCAGACAGACATAAAGGCGCAAGACTGGGAATCTACCGTAATCTGGTAAAAGACAATATGGCAGCTTATGTAGTTCCCCAGGAATGCGGAGCCAAGATCGGCGTCCGGTATGCGAAAGTAACCGACCGAAAGGGAAGAGGTATGCTTTTTGAAATGGATGAGAAAACCGGTCCTATGATGTTTTCAGCTCTGCCCTATACCCCTCATGAGATGGAAAATGCAAAACATCCTTTTGAACTGCCGGAAGTACACTACACAGTAGTCCGGGCAGCTCTTGGTCAGATGGGTATTGGAGGAGATGACAGCTGGGGAAGCCCCACACATCCGGAATATCTGCTGAATGCAGAGGGAAAAATGGAATTTTCTTTCTCATTTAGAGGTATTTGAGTCTCTTGTTTTTTTTCAGGTTTTGTGCTAAATTGATACACTGTATAAAAATATAAAAGGAGACAGATATGACAGAATTGATTTGGGACGTCCTTTTGGACGCCGTAAGTGATACTTTGCGTCTGGTACCTTTTCTGTTTCTTACTTATCTGGTAATGGAGTATCTGGAGCACAAAACCCAGGATACCGCACGGCAGATGATCCGCAGAGCGGGAAAACTCGGTCCTCTTATCGGGGGGATCGCAGGGGCTTTTCCTCAGTGCGGTTTTTCAGCGGCAGCTTCCAGCCTTTATGCAGGAGGTGTGATCTCCGCAGGAACTCTTATGGCAGTCTTTCTTTCTACTTCAGATGAAATGCTTCCGATCTTTATTTCGGAAGCTGTTGATATTCAAGTAATATTAAAGATATTAGGAGTGAAGATTGTCATAGGGGCAGTGTCCGGATTTGTCCTGGATATTCTCTGGAGGGCAGGCAGCAGAAAAAGAAGAGAGTACAATGAACACAGACATATCCACAGGGAACACCATGAAAAAGATATTCACGACCTGTGTGAACATGAACATTGTCACTGTGAAGAGGGCAGCATTCTGAAATCGGCAGTGATCCATTCTCTTCAGATCACCTTGTTTATTTTTCTTGTGACTCTGGTGATCGGATTTCTGGTAGAGATCCTGGGCGAAGATCAGATCGGATCTATTATCGGCAATCAGCCGGTACTGGGAGTTCTGCTGGCAGCTCTGGTGGGAATGATCCCTAACTGTGCCGGATCGGTGATCATTACTCAGATGTATCTGGGAGGAATTCTGGGAACAGGACAGATGCTGGCCGGGCTGCTGGCCGGAGCCGGCGTGGGGATCCTGGTGTTGTGCCGGACTAATCGTGGGGCAAAGGAAAATCTTGGCATTATCGGCCTGCTCTACGTCATCAGCGTATGCTGGGGGATTTTGTTTGAAACACTGGGGATTACTTTTTAAGACCGGAGGAAAACTATGAAGGTTTATGATCTGCATTGTGATACTATCAGCTCCAGACCTTTGCTATTTTTCTGGATCGGATTTCCTAGGTCTATATTTAGCAGGATATGCCGCGGGAGAATGGTTTTTCCGGGAAAATCTTAGATAATCTTATATGGAGGTGCCCCAAAGTTTTATAAATTTTCAAATAGGCAGGTCTACTGTCAGTTTGAATGTTTATACAGACTTTGGGACATTTCCGATCAATTTGGAAGTGTTCTTTCTTTTCCGGTAAAATACTCTACATCGATCTGATAGACAGCTGTGCGGTCAAGTGTATCAGCAAGAAAATCAATTTTTGCATCTGGCGCCGTGTGGTTTAAAATCCTGGTGAGAGCTGTGATCTTTGCTTCCTTTTCTGTCAATTCATGAATCTTTCCATTTCCCATAATACTTCTGTATGCATAAGAGTAGTTACAGGAATACTCACTGCTAATAAGCTGATGCCGGCAGTCCATTTCTATTGCAACATTGGGTTTTTTGGCGAATGCATCTGATTTTCTGCCTGCCTTAGCTCCATGGATATAAAGGATCAGTCCCTCCTTCTAAAGTATATAAACAGAAATGTTATCGTATTATTTTATGAAAAAAGTTTTGTTAATCATAAGACTTTGCCTTGATGAAGTCAACAATATTATCGATAACAAAATATATTTAATTTTAAGCATAAGAATACTTAGATATTTAAAGAATCCAGCAAGATTACTTATAAAAATTAGGAGAATCTGTTCCAAAAGCGTTTATCATGACCGGAGGCATTCAGCGAAATCATACGGGGCTTTGTATGATAAAAAGGTTCTTCTATGTGTCGGCTTTTGCCTATCATAGAAGAACCTTTGAAGTCCTTATTCCAGATGTGTGATATCTGGCCTTACTATTACTGATATTTTATTACCATATCTTTAAAATTCTCTACAAAATCTGCCACAGCCTCTTCATTTGTGATCCATGAGGTGCAGAACCGCAGACAGGTATGCTCAGGATCCGGTTTGCACTGGAAGGTGGTCAGATACCTGCTGTTGATCTCCTCAGCCAGAGCATTTGGAAAGATCGGGAAGATCTGGTTGGTGGGAGCTTCACACAGCAGCGGGATCCCTGCCTCTTCAAAGGCTTCTTTGATGGGCTGCATACGCCGGATACTTTCTTTTCCCAATTCTATGTAAAGGTTATCTTTAAACAGCTCCTCAAACTGTACCCCGATCATCCAGCCTTTGGCCAGGATGGCTCCTCTCTGCTTCATGTTAAAGCGGAAGTGGTCTTTAAATTCTTCCTTTATCAAAACCAGGGCTTCTCCGAACATGGCTCCTGATTTTGTGCCGCCGATATAGAAGGCGTCACAGAGTTTTGGCAGATCAGGGAAGGTCAGATGAGTGGTCTCTTCTGCTGCCAGAGCCGCAGCCAGACGGGCGCCGTCCATATACAGATACAGATGGTGACGCTGACAGAATCCATAGAGGATCTCCAGCTCTTCTTTGGTGTAAACTGTACCGATTTCTGTAGGATTTGATATATAAACCAGACGGGGTTCTACCCAATGCTCGTTTTCATGAAGGTCAAGTACCGGACGGATCAGGTCAGGGGTCAGCTTTCCGTCCTGTGTGGGAACGGGAAAGACCTTGTGGCCTGTGGCCTCAATAGCGCCGGTTTCGTGAGTGTTGATATGGCCTGTCTGGGCGCTGATCACTGCTTCATAAGGCTTTAAAACATGGGAGATAAAAGTGAGGTTTGTAAGGGTCCCCCCTGCGATAAAGTGGATATCCGCACTGTAATCTTCTAATGCCTCCTGAATCAATTCCCGGGCAGCGCCTGAATGTTCGTCCAGTCCGTAAGAGTTATTTTGGTGATAGTTAATGGTTTCCAGGGCCCTTAAGATATTTGGATGGGCGCCTTCACTGTAGTCATTCTGAAAACTATACATGATGATACCTCTCTTCCTGTGTGAAAATTCCGGAAACTACTTCCGGATAGTCCAAAAGACAAACTGTATCCTTATTTTAACACAGAAAGACTTTTCTGCCCAGAGGAAATTCCCGCCTTTCATTGACACCTGAAAAACATCTGTATAAAATAAAAACATGAATGAGCAGCTATTTTTCGCGGAGAAAGGAAGCAATTATGGAGTTTTATAAATATCACAGTCTGGGAAATGATTATCTGGTATATGATATCCGAAAAAACCGGGAAGAGCTGGACCAGGAGAAGATCGTCCGGGTATGCAGCAGAAACTTTGGTATTGGTTCCGATGGTATTGTGGCAGGACCTTATGAGAAAGAGGGAGAACTCTTTGTGCGGGTATTTAATCCTGACGGCACAGAGGCGGAGCAGGGAGGCAACGCCCTCAGGATCTTTGCCCATTATCTCAGGGCCACAGGAGATATCCAGAAAGAGTCTTTTTCCTTAGCCACCAAAAGCGGGATTTCTCAGATCCGTTTCCTGAACAGAGAGGGAAACCGGATCCAGATGACTATGGGCAGACTGGATTTTTCCAGCCGGACCCTGGGGCTTTCCGGACCGGATCGGGAGACGGTTCATGAATTTTATAATTTCGGCGGGGAAGAATACGACTGCACCTGTGTTTCCGCAGGAAATCCCCACTGTGTGATCATCCTGGAAGATATAGACAGAGAGACGGTATGCCGGATTGGAAAATATTCGGAGCGGGCGGCATGTTTTCCGGAAGGGATCAATACAGAGATCGTAAAGATCCTGGATAAGAATAACATCCAGATAGAAGTTTTTGAGCGTGGAGCAGGCTATACCCTGGCCTCGGCTACCGGAGCCTGCGGCGCCGCAGGGGCCGCTTATAAGAGAGGCCTGATCGATTCTGATGTTATGGTCCATATGCCGGGAGGAAAGTTATG
Source organism: Candidatus Blautia stercorigallinarum (assembly GCA_019112785.1). Taxonomy (GTDB): domain Bacteria; phylum Bacillota; class Clostridia; order Lachnospirales; family Lachnospiraceae; genus Blautia; species Blautia stercorigallinarum. The sequence continues at coordinate 8,166 of DXIQ01000036.1, read as the reverse complement.
GACCCAGATCGATGATCAGTGGAACGTAAAGATGATCGGCAGTGCCAAACGTATATGCAAGATACAGCTTTTTGAAGATTTTTTTCAGGGAATATAGGTCCTTGGGGACTTGTATTTTGATCGAGATATGGTATACTAACCACCATAGGCATTAAAATATGCAGCAGCAAGGGGCGGAAGAGGGACTTTCGTCCCCTTTTACCATGTATAAAGGAAATGTAGAAGGGAGATTTAAAAATGACAAAAATTGACATTTTCTCAGGTTTTCTGGGAGCCGGAAAGACCACATTGATCCAGAAGCTTTTAAAAGAAGCTTATACAGGGGAGCAGGTAGTCCTGATCGAAAATGAGTTTGGAGAGATCGGTATTGACGGCGGATTTCTGAAGGAAGCAGGCATTGAGATCCGGGAGATGAATTCCGGCTGTATCTGCTGCTCTCTGGTAGGAGACTTTGGAGAAGCTTTAAAGGAAGTCATCGGAAAATACAGCCCTGACAGGATCATTATTGAGCCTTCAGGAGTAGGAAAACTTTCTGATGTGATCAAAGCTGTACAGAAAGTAGAAGATTCAGTTGACATAAAACTGAACAGTTTTACTACACTGGTAGATGTGACCAAATGCAAAATGTATATGAAAAACTTCGGAGAATTTTTCAGCAACCAGATCGAGTATGCGGGAACGGTTATCTTAAGCCGTACAGATACAGAAAAAGCTACACAGGAAAAAGTAGAAGCAGCAGTGGAACTGATCCGTTCCCTGAATAAGACAGCGGCAGTTATCACCACGCCTATTTCCCAGCTGTCAGGCAAGAAGATCCTGGATACCATGGAAAACAATACTTCTCTGGAAAAAGAACTGATGGAAGAGGAGACCTGTCCGGTATGCGGCGGTCATCATCACCATCATGACCATGAAGAATGCGACCACGACCATCACCACCACGATCATGAGGAATGTGACCACGATCATCACCATCATGACCATGAGGAATGTGACCACGACCACCATCATCACGATCATGAGGAATGTGACCACGACCATCATCACGATCATGAGGAATGCGGCCATGACCACCATCATCATGATCACCACGGCCATCATCATGCAGATGAGGTATTTACAAGCTGGGGCAGGGAGACTGTAAAGGTTTATTCTAAAGAAGAGATCCAGAAGATCCTGGATACTCTGTCAGAGGACCAGTCTTATGGAATGGTACTGAGAGCTAAAGGAATGGTAGAAGGCAGTGACGGACAGTGGATCTATTTCGATATGGTTCCGGGAGAAGCTGATATCCGCCAGGGCGCTCCGGACTATACAGGAAGGCTCTGTGTGATCGGTTCCAAGCTGAATGAAGACAAGCTTGCAGAACTTTTTGGTGTATAAGATATATAGTATAGAAGGGATAGGACAAAAAGATGGAAGAAGAAATCAGAGTTCCCATATATTTTATGGCAGGCTTCCTGGAGAGCGGAAAGAGTACTTTCCTGGATTTTACCATAGATCAGGACTATTTTCAGATAGATGGTCCCACGCTGCTGATCCTCTGCGAAGAGGGAGAAGTAGAATTTGACCCGAAAAAGCTGAAAAAAAGCAGGACCAGTGTGGAGGTTATTGACAAATTTGAGGATCTGACGCCGGAGCGTCTGGTAGCCTATGACGCTTTTTACCGGCCGGAGCGGGTGATCATTGAATATAACGGTATGTGGCAGGTAAGTAAATTTGAAGAAATGCAGCTTCCAAAAGACTGGGGGCTTGTGCAGCAGATCGTTACCGTAGACGCCAGCACCTTCCAGGTATATATGAATAATATGAAATCTCTTTTCGTAGAGATGGTGCGAGGGGCGGATATGGTCTTGTTTAACCGCTGTACCAGAGACATGCCTCTGGCTTCCTTCAGGAGAAGCGTGAAGGTAGTCAATCAGTCTGCAGAGATTATTTTTGAAGATGATGAAGGCGAGATCGAAGATATCTTTGCTGAGAAAATGCCCTTTGATGTGGATGCGGATGTGATCGATATCATGGATGAGGACTATGGAATCTGGTTTATCGACGCCATGGATCATCCGGAGACCTATGAGGGCAAAAAGGTGGCCTTTACAGCCATGGTGCTGAAATCCAGAGAACTTCCCAAGAACGTATTCGTTCCCGGAAGAATGGCCATGACATGCTGTGCGGAGGATACCAGTTTCATCGGATATATCTGTAAGACCCCCGAGGCAAAGAATCTGAAGACCGGAAAATGGGTGAAGCTGGTGGCTAAGGTAGATTATGAATATGTAGAATCCTACCATAAGGAAGGACCGGTGCTCACCGCCATTTCCCTAGAGCCTACAGAACCTCTGGCCCAGGAGCTGGTATATTTTAATTAAGGAGAATCATATGTTTTTAATAGCAGGCCTGGGGAATCCAGGGAGACAGTATGAAAAAACAAGACATAATATGGGTTTTGACGCCATAGATGAACTGATCGAACGCCACAGGATCCCTCAGGGAGGTATTGCCCACAAGGCTATGTACGGCAAGGGGATCATAGGCGGTGAAAAAGTCATCCTGGCAAAGCCCCTTACTTACATGAACCTCAGCGGAGATTCTCTTCGGGAATTTGTAAATTATTATAAGCTGGATCCGGAGTCAGAAATGATCGTTCTTTATGACGATATCGACCTGGAGCCGGGACAGATCAGGATCCGGAAAAAAGGCAGCGCCGGAGGACATAATGGAATCAAAAGTATTATCGCCCAGCTTGGAACCCAGAATTTTTACCGGATAAAGATCGGAGTAGGGGCAAAGCCTAAAGGCTGGGATCTGGCAGATTATGTCCTGGGGCGGTTTTCTTCTCAGGAAAGAGAACTGGTGGATCAGGCTATCATTCAGGCGGCAGATGCTGTAGAGATGATCCTGTCTGAAGGAATCGAGGCGGCTATGAATCATTATAACGGAGCCGCCAAAAAGAAAAAAGCGAAAACTCAGGAAGAGCCGGAGAACCGGCAGGAGTAAGTTATGCAGGTATTTATGCAGCCATTGGAAAATTTAACAGAGTACCAGGAGATCCGGTCAAGACTTCCCCAAAACCGGGGAGTCCTTCAGCTGTCCGGCTGCGTGGAATCCCAGAAAGCCCATATGATGTATGGGCTTTTTCGCGGTATGGAAAAAGACGCAGGGAGAGACGATCTGAACTGCCTGATCATTGCGGAGAATGATCTGAAGGCCAAGGAACTCTACGAAGATTACCGGATGTACGACCGGGAAGCTCTTCTATACCCGGCCAGGGACCTGATCTTTTTCCAGGCAGATGTCCATGGTAATCTTCTCACCAGGGAGAGGATGAAAGCAGTAGCCGCGCTCCTGGAGAAAAAAGGCGTAACTGTGATCACCAGCATAGGCGGATGTATGGATTATCTTCTTCCCCTGGAAGTTATCAGAAGCCATACCCTGGTTTTCAGAAACGACAGTGCAGTGAATCTGGAAAAACTGCGCAGACAGCTTCTGGGCATGGGCTACGAAGGCAACGCCCAGGCCGAGGTTCCGGGGCAGTTTTCTGTCCGGGGCGGCATTATCGATATTTTCCCCCTGACGTTGGATAACCCTGTCAGGATCGAGCTGTGGGGAGATGAAATTGATTCCATTCGCAGTTTTGATCCGGAAAGCCAGCGTTCTATAGAAAATCTGGAAGAAGTTACCATATATCCGGCGGCAGAAATGGTCCTTGACCAGGATGTGCTGGAAAAGGGCCTGAAAGCCATCGAAAAAGAGAAGAAGGCCATGGTAAAGAAGTTCCGGGATAATTTCCTTACAGAAGAAGGCGCCCGGCTGGACCATATGGTAGAAGAAGCGGTAGACAGCCTGAAAGAATATCAGGACTTTTCTGCGGCAGAGCATTTTATCCGGTATTTCTATAAGGATGCAGTAACTTTTCTGGATTATTTTCCTACAGAAGATACCCTGGTATTTCTGGACGAGACCAACCGTCTGGCAGAACAGGGAAAGGCCATTGAGACAGAATTCCGGGAAAGTATGGAACACCGGCTGGAGAAAGGATATCTTCTGGCGGGACAGACGGATATCCTTATGCCCTGCCGTCAGACGATCCAGAAGATCAATAAGAAAAACTGCGTGTCCATGTGCACTATAGAGCAGCAGAAAGGGGACTGGGATCTCCGGGAGCAGTTTTACACCACAGTGAAATCCGTAAGCCCTTATAACAACAGCTTTGAACTATTGGTCAAGGATCTGGAATACTTTAAGAAAAACGGCTATCAGGTCCTGCTTCTTTCCCCTTCCCGGACCAGAGCGGCCAGACTGGCAAAAGATTTAAGCCAGGAAGGCTTGAACAGCTTTTACACAGAAGACATGGACAGGGTGATCGCTCCGGGAGAGATCATGACTGCCTTCGGCCATGCAAGGCGGGGCTTTGAGTATCCTCTCATTAAGTTTGTACTGATCACAGAGACGGATATTTTTGGCCAGGAAAAGAAGAAAAAACGAAAGAAGACAGAATACAGCGGCAAGAAGATCCAGAACTTCAGCGAGCTGAGTATCGGAGATTATGTAGTCCATGAAAACCACGGGCTGGGAATTTATAAAGGTATTGAAAAGATCGAAGTTGACCGGGTGGCCAAGGACTACATTAAGATCGAATATGGAGATAACAGCACCCTCTATATCCTTCCCAACCAGCTGGATCTTCTCCAGAAATATGCGGGAGCCGACGCAAAGGCGCCAAAGCTGAATAAGCTGGGAACCCAGGACTGGAACAGGACCAAGACAAAGGTAAAAGGGGCGGTGAAAAACATCGCAAAGGATCTGGTGGCCCTATACGCCGCAAGGCAGGCCCAGTCCGGTTATCAGTACGGCCCTGACACTGTATGGCAGCGGGAATTTGAGGAAATGTTCCCCTTTGAGGAGACGGAGGATCAGCTGGCTGCCATAGAAGCCACAAAAGAAGACATGGAAAGCACCAAGATCATGGACCGGCTGATCTGCGGAGACGTAGGATACGGAAAAACAGAGATCGCCATCCGGGCGGCTTTTAAGGCGGTGCAGGAGAGCAAGCAGGTGGTGTACCTGGTGCCTACCACGATCCTGGCTCAGCAGCATTACAATACCTTTGTCCAGAGGATGAAGGATTTTCCTGTGCGTATTGATCTGATGTGCAGATTCCGGACTGCGGCGGAGCAGAAAAAGACCATTGAAGACCTGAAAAAAGGCCAGGTGGATATTGTTATCGGCACTCATCGGCTTCTCTCGAAGGATGTTCAGTTTAAAGATCTGGGCCTGCTGATCGTGGATGAAGAGCAACGGTTCGGGGTTACCCATAAAGAAAAGATTAAAAAGCTGAAGGAAAACGTGGATGTGCTCACACTGACGGCAACGCCTATCCCCAGGACTCTTCATATGAGTCTCATCGGTATCCGGGATATGAGCGTGCTGGAAGAGGCGCCTATGGACAGAATGCCCATTCAGACTTTTGTGATGGAGTATAATGAAGAGCTGGTCAGGGAAGCTATAACCAGAGAACTGGCCAGAGGCGGCCAGGTATATTATGTGTATAACCGGGTGAATGACATTGATGAGATCACCAACCGGATCGCAAAGCTGGTGCCGGAAGCCAACGTGGCCTTTGCCCATGGCCAGATGAGGGAACATCAGCTGGAGAAGATCATGTACGGATTTATCAACGGAGAGATCGACGTGCTGGTTTCCACGACCATTATTGAAACAGGACTGGATATTTCCAATGCCAATACGATGATCGTCCACGACGCAGACCAGATGGGCCTTTCCCAGCTTTATCAGCTGCGGGGACGGGTGGGACGTTCCAACCGGACAGCCTACGCCTTTCTTATGTATCGAAGAAATAAAATGCTGAAAGAAGTGGCAGAGAAACGTCTCCATGCTATCCGGGAATTCACAGATCTGGGCAGCGGTTTTAAGATCGCCATGCGGGATCTGGAGATCCGGGGAGCGGGAAATCTTCTGGGAGCAGAACAGCACGGCCATATGCAGGCAGTAGGCTATGATCTGTATTGCAAAATGCTGGATGAGGCGGTAAAAGAGGCAAAAGGCATTAAACAGCAGGAAGAGTTTGAGACCTCTGTGGATCTGGAGCTGAACGCCTTTATTCCCCCCAAATATATTCCCAACGAATACCAGAAGCTGGATATTTATAAAAGGATCGCGGGTATCGAGTCTCAGGAAGAATATGAGGATATGCTGGAAGAACTTCTGGACCGGTTCGGAGAGCCTCCTAAGGCAGTGGAGAACCTGCTGGCTATTGCGGCTTTGAAGGCACTGGCTCATAGGGTTTACATTACAGAGATCAAGCAGACGGGAAATGATGTGAAGATCACTATGTTTAAGCGGGCAAAACTGGATCCTGCAGGATTTCCGAAAATACTGGAAAAATACAGGAACAACCTGAAAATGCATTTGGAAGAGCCCCCTTACTTCCAGGTATCTCTTAAGGGGCGGAGACCTAAAGAAACCCTGGATGTGCTGGAAGTCCTGAATAATATACTGACAGACTTTCAGTCTCTGCTGGAGGAGTCAAAGACCCCGATGTAAGTATAAGGGGCATCGAACCGGCACCGCCAAATGGATATGCAGCATGTCCGCTTGGCTCGTTGCCCGCGGGAATGAAGGCCGCCTGTGTATACAGCTTCTTTTGGAACTTTCACAGGATGTTCACTTTTTCGGGCAAAATCCATCTTGCCTCAGAGGATAAATACGTCTATAATGGGTAAAGGACATTTTTTAGGAACTACAGGAGGAAATTATGAATAAAGCAGCTAAGAAATTAACCGGTGCGCTTCTTGCAGGCCTGCTGGGTGCATCGTTTTTGACAGGGTGCAGCAAGACAGTGGACGGGACAAAACCTCTCCTTACCTCAGGAGAAGATACTGTAACTGTGGGAACTGGAAACCTGATGTTGAGAATGAACCAGGCGACCATGCTTTCCTATTATTCCATGATGGGAGCCAGCACCAGTGGGATCTGGTCTCAGGACGCAGGAGACGGCGAGACCTATGGAGATACTACCAAAGAGAATGTGCTGGATGAACTGGAAAATATGCTGGTCCAGAAGCAGCATGCGGCAGACTATGATGTGACTATCTCAGAAGACGAGCAGAGTAAGATCGAGGAAGCGGCTAAGGCTTTTATGGACGCCAACACAGAGGAGACTATCCAGTCTTTAGCTGTTTCCCAGTCTGACGTAGAGTCTCTGCTGGAACTTTATACTTATCAGAGTAAAATGTACGATCCAATGGTGGCAGATGTAGATACTAATGTAGATGATTCTGAGGCTGCTCAGAGCAAGATCACTTACTGCCGGATCGATATCAGCGATACCCAGAATGATGACGGAACTACAACACCGCTTACCGATGAGGAAAAACAGGCGAAGAAAGATCAGGCTCAGGCCATCCTGGATCAGCTTCAGGCTTCACCGGATCCTGCCAGCGCAGATATGGATGCCATTGCAAAGGGCGTTAATGAAGACCTCAGCGCAGTAGATAATACCTTTGGGGATGATGATACCCTCTTAGATGACAAGCTGAAGGAAGCAGCAAAAACCCTTCAGGACGGACAGGTTTACGGAGAAGTGGTAGAAGGGGAAAATGCTTACTTTGTAGTGCGGATGGACAGTGTTCTGGACCGGGAAGCTACAGACCAGGAAAAGGAAACCATTGTAAATGAAAGACAGCAGGATGCTTACAGCGATCTGCTGGATCAGTGGAAAGATGAGGCCGGCATTACGGTAAATGATAAAGAATGGGAGAAGGTTACTCTTACAGATACAGAGCAGTTTACCATTAAACAGCCTGAGACAGAAGAATCTGGAGAAGATACCGCCGCCGGTACCGGAGAAGAGACTGCAGAAGATACAGGAGACGGTACAGCGGACGCTTCAGACAGTACCGGGACCGAAACGGAGCAGGATACTGCCGGAACAGATGCTGGTACACAGAGCCAGGAATAAAGAGTAAAAAAGCTGCCGGGTCAGCCCAAAGGGGGTTGATCCGGCAGCTTTTTCATGGTGTGCCTGGCGGCGCACGTTTCTTAAGGGTGCAAGTCCCAAATCCGCCCGGTAGCGGGAAGGATGTAGCCGAAGGCAAGGGTGTCCATCGTGAGGTGGAATCTGAAGGAAGCCGGATGTGGGGAACT